>CAMWKN010000079.1 GCA_947174825.1 uncultured Clostridium sp. | reverse complement strand
GTACTGCTATGTTCGCCCTGTTAGCCTTTGCCGGAGATATGGGCTGTTCTTCTGGTCCCACCATTGTCGGCTATATCTCCACAGCCTTACAGGATAATCTCCGACTAGGTCTTCTCTCTGCCATCGTCTTTCCGATCATTATGTTGGTGGGATTGCGGCTTTGCCATAGCAAACAGACAGAAATCTAGCCAAAGAGATATAAAAACATTACATCATATTATAAAAAACATCTAATGTATCAGGCAAAACTCTGATACAATGGATATACAGAATCATTAAATCTGTATATCCACCGGAAAGGAGTCAACATGAGAAAGAAAAGAATTGCCATCGTAACCGGTGCCAGCAGTGGACTGGGCAAAGAATTTGCCCGCAAAATTGTCCGCATTCAAAGCATAGATGAGGTATGGTGCATCGCACGACATCCGGGAAAACTACAGGAGACTGCGGAGGAACTGGGATCTAAAATCCGTACTTTCCCAGTAGACCTATCCAAGAAAAAACAAATAAAAGCCTTTCAAAAAAATCTGGAGAAAGAAAAGGTAGGAATCAAAATACTGGTCAACAGCGCCGGTTTTGCCAAATTCTGTTCCTACGATGATCTGGATCTGAACCAGTCCCTAAATATGATTGATGTAAACATCAAGGGAGTGGTTGCTATGGGATTAATCTGTATTCCCTATATGGGCAAAGGCAGCCACATCATAAATATTGCATCTATTGCAGCATTTCAGCCACTGCCCTACCTAAATCTGTATAGCGCTACCAAGGCATTTGTGAAAAATTACTCCCGGGCACTAAACATTGAATTACAAGACCGCGGCATTCATGTAACCGCAGTATGTCCCGGTTGGCTTAAGACCGCCCTGTTTCGGCGTGCTGATATTGGTGCCTCAAAAACCATTCACCATTTCCACTGTATGAATAATCCAGCCAGGGTTGCTGGAAAAGCATTGCACGACGCTGCCGCTGGAAAAGATATATCCGTCTATGGATATTCCAACAAACTTTGCCATCTGGCAACAAAACTATTACCTGACCCTGTTATCATGAGGGGATGGTTAGAGTACCAACACCTGACTCCGAAGCAATCAAATAAGGAGCAGAAAACTACTAAAAATACAAGAAAGGAAGAAAATAATACTATGGATTACGGATTAATTGGAGGAAAATTAGGTCACAGCTATTCAAAAGACATTCATGAAATGCTGGCAGATTATACGTATGATCTCTGCCCGCTCACCAAAGAGGAATTCCATCCTTTTATGGAAAAGCATGCATTTCGGGCAATCAACGTTACCATTCCCTATAAGCAGGATGTCATTCCCTATCTATATGAAATGGATGCCAACGCTGAAGCAATCGGAGCAGTCAACACCATCGTAAACAAAGACGGAAAATTATATGGACATAACACGGATTTCTCCGGTTTTCTGTACATGCTGCAAAAGCATAACATTTCCGTACAGGGCAAGAAATGTGTTGTTCTGGGCGATGGCGGTGCCTCAAAGGCAGTGGTTGCCGTATTGAAGAAATGCAACGCTAAGGAAATCATCATCGTAGATGTCATTTCCACGGAATCTGCAATTACCTATGACGAACTATTTGAAAAACACACAGATGCCCAGTTTATTGCCAATACCAGCCCGGTGGGAATGTATCCGAACTGTGATGCCTCCCCGGTGGATTTAAGTCGTTTTCCACATTGTGAAGCAGTAGCAGATGTAATATACAACCCACTGGAAACAAAGCTGATTACGCAGGCAAAATCATTGGGAATGAACGGTGTCAACGGTTTAGAAATGCTGGTTGCTCAGGCACTCTACGCCATTGAATTCTTTTTGGATACCAAATTGGATGAATCCAAAATCGATGAAGTATACCAGAAACTGTATCAGGAAAAAGCTTCTGAACAGAAATAATCGCTGATATATACAGACATTTTCCCACCCAAAAAAGAATCCCTCTCAGGCAAGCAGCATATCCCCTGAGAGGGATTCCCTTTTCTCTATCAAAATAGCCACTACACAACTATTTCCAATTCTTCCATCATAATAAATTTTCTATCTGTACCGTAATTTTGACTTCCTCCTTATTAATCCATTTTGACATACTGATCTCTAATGGGTATCCCACTCCCATTTTCTCCCATTTCCAACTATCACCTTGAGATGGTACTAACCGTATTTTATTCCCTCGTTCCTCTACAACATCATATTCCGATCCATCATACTCTGCTTTCGTTCTCTTTCTATAGTATGCCTCCACATCCGATCCATTTACAAACTTCAAACATACGATTTTCTCTTTTCCATTTCTAAAATAAAATGGTTTGCATTTCTCAAATCCCAGATCCACGTCCTCCATACTACTGGAACGCAGCACAATTTTTCCATCTACCCCTCTACCCGACAAATACTCCTTGCCTAAATACAAGGCATAATTTGCCTCCTGCATATTATTTTCTTCCTCCTTCTCACTTACTTTTGCGGGTAACGTCTAACTTATCACAAATTTCAGACAATTTTCTCAACTTGGTAAAATTAGTAGTCTAAATGGTAAAAATAATATACCAAAAAGAGAACTTTCCACCATTTGTAGAAAGTTCTCTTTTGTATTTTAAATCATATTCTTTAGTGTTCTCTAATGATCTTCTTTGGACACTTCTGCGCACACAGACCGCAGCCTTTACATTTCTCCTGATCAATATGTGCAATGTTGTTCTCCAATGTAATGGCATCAAAATTACATTGTTTCTCACAGATACCACATCCGATACAACCTACCTCACAAACTGCCATAACCTTCGGTCCCTTGTCCTTGTTAGAACAGCTAACCTCATATTTGGCATCATATGGAGTCAGTTCAATCAGATGATTTGGACACTCTTCAATACACTTACCACATGCCACACATTTTTCTTTATCCACCACTGCCACACCATGCTCCACATGGATAGCATCAAACTGACATGCTGCCACACAGGAACCGAATCCCATACAGCCATAAGCACATGCCTTGTCGCCACGTCCTGGAATAGCTGCTGCTCTCTTACAATCTGAGATACCATAGTAATTTGCCTTGACGCCAGCCTTGTCGCAGGTACCGGCACATTTAACAAATGCCACCATCTTAACCGCTTCGCCGCCATCAACGCCCATAACAGCTCCGATTTTTTCAGCTACTGCAGCACCGCCCACTGGACAGGCATTTACCACAGCTTCCCCGGCAGCAATAGCTTTTGCCAGTGCATCACAGCCGGCATAACCACAACCACCACAGTTATTTCCCGGCAAAAACTCCCGGACAGCAATCTCTTTTTCATCTACTGGTACTGCAAACGCATTTGCAGCGATTCCCAACAGAAGGGCGATCAGAAGACCAGTAATACCAATCACTGCTGCAGCGACCAGCACACCATTCACACCAGATGCCAGTAAAACACTCTGTATCATGTTTTCATCCCCCTTCCTATACTAAACCTGCGAAACCGCAGAATGCAATTGCCATCAAACTTGCTGTAACCAGAACAATTGGTGTTCCCTTGAAAGAATGTGGCACATCATTGTTGGCAATTCGCTCTCTGATACCTGCCAGGATCACAATCGCAATCAAGAATCCGATTGCTGTACAGAATCCACAAACCACACTTTCAATAAAGTTGTATCCATCAGAAATATTATTGATTGCCACACCCAAAACAGCACAGTTGGTAGTAATCAACGGCAGATACACACCCAGAGAGGCATGCAGTGCCGGCAGGAATTTCTTTAATGCCATTTCCACAAACTGCACCAATGCCGCAATAATCAAAATAAATGCTATGGTCTGTAAATAATCCAGCCCTAACGGCACCAGAATGAAATAATAGATCGGATAGGTGATCGCACAAGCAATCGTAATAACGAATGTTACTGCTGCGCCCATACCAGCCGCAGTCTCCACCTGTTTGGATACCCCCAGAAATGGACAGATCCCCAGGAACTGACTTAAGACTACATTACTCACTAACATAGATGAAATAATAATGACAAATAAATTTCCCACTTAGATCAATCCTCCTTTCCTGCTGCAGCATCCGGCTTTTTCTCATCTTTTTCCTGTTTCTCAGCCATTGCTTTCTTTTTGGCTGCTGCTTCTTTTGCTGCCTGTGCTTTCGCTGCCTTGGCAGCTACACGCTCTGCTTCCAGAATGCCCTTGTTGGCTACACAACTGCTGCCTACACACTGGGCACAATTACCACCACAGGCGATATCAGCACTTTCTCCTTCTACGTTGGTGGCAGAAGGCATCTGCAACTTATTCTGTATTGCTGTCAGGAATGCCAGTACCAGGAAAGCACCCGGTGCCAGAACGAAGAATGTAATATGAAAATCATCTGGAATAAACTGCTTATTAAAGATCGCTCCTGCTCCCAATATTTCACGGCAGATACCGATGCAGGTCAGACCAAAGGTAAAGCCCAGACCCATACCAATACCATCAAAGATAGATGGCACGATGGAATTCTTGGAAGCATATGCCTCCGCACGTCCCAGAATAATACAGTTAACTACGATCAATGGAATATACACACCCAGTGCACTATTCAGAGATGGCAGATATGCCTGTAATAACAACTGAATAATGGTTACAAAGGATGCTACAATAACGATAAATCCAGGAATACGAACTTTGTCCGGAATCACATTCCTAAGCAAAGAAATCACAGCGTTGGATAATACCAGCACCGCTGTAGTGGTTAAACCCATACCCAGACCATTAATGGCAGATGATGTAACGGCAAGAGTCGGACACATACCCAGCATCATCACGAAGGTTGGGTTTTCGGTAATAATACCGTTTTTCAAACGTTCTACACATGTATTCATATCCTACCTCCTATTGTTGTAATGATGCAATAAACTGAAATGTTCCATCTATTGCTCTGGTTACTGCACTACTGGTAATGGTGGCACCACTGATGGCATTGATGGTTCCGGCATCAGCACTGCCGCTACCATCTTTGACCACATTCAGATCCTGGTTAATACTTGTGCCAACATATTGACCATTCCAGTCCTGATTGGTAGAATTCTGTCCCAGACCAGGTGTCTCATTGCTGCAATCGGTAATCTGGATTCCCTGAATATTACCTTCTCCATCAATTCCCAATGCCATAGTCACAGCTCCACCATAACCTTTTCCGCTGCAGGTTACCACATAACCAGCATCCTGTCCGCTTACCTGTGCCTTCAGAACCTCAGAAATTGCAACATCTGACAGACTTCCCATATTCTCTGAACTAACTTTTCCTGCTGCCAGATCTGTATTGAACTGCTCTAATTTCTTGTTTATATTATCATCACTGACAAATTCTGCCCCATCATATACTGCTGCATATGCTTCCTGCTTTGCCTTCTCCGTCTGATCCTCAATTGGTTTCTTGGTAATGGTATATACTGCTCCCAACAGAACTCCGGCAATCAGAGTAATCACAAACAGGCAGATCGTATCATGTACCAAGGTACTTTTCTCCTGTACCGCTGCAGTCTCTTTCTTTTCATTATTCGCCATCTTTTAGCCCCTCCTTTCCAAATGGAACAGGAATGGTTACCCGCTCAATCAATGGAACTAACAGGTTACAGATGATAATTGCATAGGAAACACCCTCTGCAGATGCACCGAACACACGGAAGATTCCTGTCAACAGACCTAATAAAATACCGAATACGATTTTTCCTCTTGGCGTAATCGGACTGGTCACATAATCCGTTGCCATAAAGAATGCTCCTAACAATAAACCGCCACCACACAGTTCTGCGGCAAGATAAGTCACATCAAATCCCCGTCCGCCAAACAGCAGAACGAAAATAGCAAAGGTTGCCAGATAGCAAACCGGTATCTTCCAGTCAATGATCTTTAGAATCAGCAGATAAGCTGCACCAATCAACAAAGCCAAAGCAGAAGTCTCTCCGATGGTTCCACCGATACTTCCCAGAAACATATTTAACAGGGAAGTTGCTTCCTGTGCCTGACCGTCTCCGGCAGCCAGCAGATCTGCAACGGACTGTGCCTTATCTCCGTTTTTAATAATAGCAAGTGGTGTTGGACCGGTAATGCCATCGTGGGTAAAAGATGTCATAGATCCTGCAAAAGATACCATCAGGAAACATCTGGCACCCAGAGCCGGATTCATGAAATTCTGTCCCAAACCACCAAATAACTGCTTTACAATAATAATTGCAAAAACACTACCTAAAATCGCCATCCAGATCGGAAAAGTAGCTGACAGGTTCAATGCCAACAACAGACCGGTCAACACAGCACTTCCATCATTTACCGTCAATGGAAGTTTCATACATTTCTGCCATATGTACTCCGACAACAGACAGGTCACAATACATACCGCAATCAAAACAGCTGCCCTGATACCAAAATTATAAATTCCAAATACGGAAGCTGGTACCAACGCTAAGACCACATCCCACATGATACTTCTGGTTGAAGAATGATCCCTAACATGTGGAGATGATGATATGTTTAATAAATTACTCACATTACACCTCATTTCTGCATGCCTGGACAGCATGCCTCTCTTGTACTATTGTATATGTCTTAACAAAACAAATTAGTATTCTGTTCCGAGCCATAGACAGATCATCAGATCTGTCAGCAGGATCTACATGCTTAACCACATTACTTCTTGCGGGCCTGTGCAGCCACATACTGCCTTGCCTGCTTGAAGGTCTGGGTTAACGGACGTTTTGCCGGACATACAAAAGTACAGCTGCCACACTCATAACATTCCATTCCATTTAATTTTACAAAAGTATCATAGTCATCATGCAATGCCGCCTGTGCCATCTTCTGTGGCACCAGATTACCAG
>CAMWKN010000078.1 GCA_947174825.1 uncultured Clostridium sp. | reverse complement strand
GGCATGATCTGGGACACACCCCCTTTGGGCATGCCGGGGAACGTGCCTTAGACCGAATTACGAAAGAGTATGGTGGATTTCATCACAATGAGCAGAGTGTTCGGGTGGTGGAGCGTCTGGAAAAGGACGGGGAGGGATTAAATTTAACCAAAGAGGTGCGGGATGGTATCCTCAACCACCAGACCAGACTGACACCAATGACCTTAGAGGGCAAGATTGTCCGTTTGTCAGATAAGATTGCCTATATTAATTCGGATATTGACGATGCCATTCGTGCCGGGATTATTCATGAAGAAGAAATTCCTTCCGACTTGACGGATATTTTGGGAAATGCTACGAATCAGCGTTTGAACACGCTGGTGCATGATATTGTACATAACAGTGAAGGGAAAAATGATATCTGTATGTCCCCGGAAGTGGAAGAGGCAATGTTTGCTTTGCGCAAGTTTCTTTTTCAAACGGTTTATACCAATCCCACAGCCAAGGGAGAGGAGCGTAAGGTGGAACATATGATAGAACAGCTCTATGAATACTATATTCATCGTCTGGAGAAAATGCCGGAGGAATTTTGCCTGCTGATCAGGGAGGGGGAGCCTGCCAGACGGGTGGTCTGTGATTATATTGCCTGTATGAGTGACCGTTTTTCCGTTAATTTATATCGGGAAATCATGATTCCGAAATCATGGAGTGTGTAGAGAACTGGCACAACAAATAATATTTATTCATTCATTAGCCGATTTTCTTATTTTTTTCAATTTATTTTGAAAATAAAAAAGGAAATCGGTTTTTTCTGTCGAATAATTTTAAGTAGGATGTGTGACTTCCCAAGTGGTCGCAGCTTTGGAGATGCAGGAAGGAGGGGGACGGGATGCGCAGATACACCGAAGAACAGATAGAACAGGTCCGATCTGCCAATGACATTGTGGATCTGATTGGATCCTATGTCAGGCTAAAGCGGTCAGGCAGTGGTTATGTCGGCTTGTGTCCATTCCATAATGAAAAATCCCCATCATTTTCTGTAAATCCAGCCAGACAGATGTACAAGTGTTTTGGATGCGGTGTGGGAGGGAACGTGTTGACCTTTGTGATGGAGTATGAGAATTACAGTTTTCCGGAAGCCATGGAGTATTTAGCGGAGCGAGCTGGTATCACACTGCCGAAGCAGGAATTGTCTGCCAAGCAGAAACAAGAAGAAAATCTGCGCATGCTTTTGCTGGAAATTAACCGGAAAGCCGCCAGCTATTATTATGCCAAGCTAAAATCGCCACAGGGACAGATTGGATATGAATACCTGAGGAAGCGGGAACTGTCAGAGGATACGATTAGACGCTTTGGACTGGGCTATGCCGGGCAGGGTGGCGGCGAACTCTATCAGTATCTTAGACATGAGGGCTATGATGACCGTAGCTTACAGGAAAGCGGTTTATTCAAAATGGATGAGCGTGGTGTCTATGACAAATTTTGGAATCGGGTTATCTTTCCTATTATGGATGTGAATAACCGCGTCATTGGTTTTGGAGGCAGAGTTATGGGAGATGCCAAACCCAAATATCTCAACTCGCCGGAAACCAAATTATTTGATAAAAGCCGGAATCTTTTTGGACTGAATTATGCCAAGCAGGGAAAACGGAAAAATCTAATCCTGTGTGAAGGATATATGGATGTTATTGCACTGCACCAAGCTGGTTTTACTGGAGCGGTAGCTTCTCTGGGTACCGCATTTACAGAGCAGCAGGCGATGTTGCTGCGGCGTTATACGGAAGAAGTGCTTTTGACCTACGACAGTGATGCGGCTGGAACCAAGGCAGCACTTCGGGCGATTCCGATTTTGCGCCGTGCCGGGATTACTGGCAGAGTTATTCATATGGATCCCTACAAGGATCCGGATGAGTTTATCAAGGCATTGGGAGCCGAAGCCTTTCAGGAGCGAATGGATCAGGCAGAGAACAGTTTCTTCTTTGAGATTGGTGTTCTGCGGCAGGAATATGATAGTTCAGATCCGGAACAGCGCACTCGTTTTATTCATGAGATGGCAAAAAAACTTCTAGTGTTTGAGGATAAAGTAAAACGGGACAGTTATTTGGAAGCTCTGGCGGCGAAATATCATATCCGACAGGAAGATCTGCGAAGTTTGATTATCCAGTATGCGAATCAGATGCCGGATGGATATCAGGAAGTGATGGAAAAACGGATGCAGGAAAGCAGGGAGCATGCCAGACAGGGAAAAAACAACCCAGAGGATGGGATTGCTTATACCTATCGTTTGTTTTTATCCTGGTTAATCGAGCAACCGGAATTATATAAACGAATACAGAAGATCATTCAGCCGGCAGATTTTGTAGACGAGCAATATCATCAGGTGGCAGAACTTCTATATCAGCAGCTGGAACAGGGAGAACTACAGCCAGCCAGAATTATCAGTCATTTTCAGGAGGCTGCGGAACAGAAACAGGTGGCAGATATGTTTCAGACAGACTTTGCTGCTGAGATGAATAAACAGGAACAGGAGAAAGCGATCAATGAATTAGTGATCCGGATTAAAGAACACAGTATTGAATACCGTACTAGAACCTTAACTGATCTGGGAGAGTTACAAGAGCTGGTACAGCAGAAAAAAATGCTGCAAAATCCGGAGAAACTGCATATTTCTCTATAAGATGGATACAGTAAGCATGACTGCAAGCGTTATTACATAGTAGAAAGGAAGGAACAGCATGGCAGCAGAAAAGAAAAAAAATACGGAGCAGGTAGAGGAAAAGGCTAAAAAAACTGCGGCAAAAAAGACATCTACCAAAACATCTGTGAAATCCACTGCGGCAAAGAAAAAAGAGACCTCAAAAGCAAAATCAGAAGATATGTCTCAGGAAAAAAAGGATAGTTCGTCTAAGGGAAAGGCTGGCGATACATCCAAGGAAAAAGGCAAGGAAGCTTCCAAGGCAAAAAAAGCAGCAGGAACAAAGTCAAAAGCTGACAGTGTCTCCAAAGCGGAGGCAGAGTTTGCTGCGTCTAGCCAGACAAAGACAACGAAAAAGGCGGCAGAGACAAAACGGGACAAGTCTTCTTCAGCAAAGTCGGCAGAGAAAAAGAATTCTACAGCGGAGGATGAGGCAAAGAAATTTCAGGAGCGTCTGGTAGCGCTGTTGGAACTGGCAAAAACCAAGAAAAATGTGCTGGAAAGTAATGAGATCAATAATTTTTTCAAAGATATTGAGCTGACAGAGGAACGTGCCGAGGCAATTTATGATTATCTGGCACAGAAAAATGTAGACGTGCTGCAGATTTCCGATGACCGGGATGACGAGGATGAAATGATTCTGGAACTGGAAAACAGTGGAGATGTGCCAGATGATGAGGAAATTGAAAATATTGATTTGACGGTACCAGATGGAGTCAGTATTGAGGATCCGGTGCGCATGTATCTCAAAGAGATTGGTAAGGTGCCGTTATTGACTGCCGATGAAGAGGTAGTGCTGGCAAAACTCATGGAAGAAGGAGATATGGCAGCGAAAAAGAAACTGGCAGAAGCAAATCTCCGTCTGGTGGTTAGTATTGCCAAGAGATATGTGGGACGTGGCATGTTGTTCCTGGATTTGATTCAGGAGGGAAATCTGGGATTAATTAAAGCAGTAGAAAAATTTGACTATAAAAAGGGGTACAAGTTCAGTACCTATGCGACATGGTGGATTCGCCAGGCGATTACCAGAGCCATTGCGGATCAGGCGAGAACCATTCGAATTCCGGTGCATATGGTAGAAACTATCAATAAATTTGTGCGGGTACAGCGTCAGCTTTTGCAGGAGCTGGGTAGAGAGCCTTATCCGGAGGAGATTGCGGAGCAGATGGGCATGCCGGTGGAACGGGTTCGGGAGATTCAGAAAATATCATTGGAGCCGGTGTCTTTGGAGACTCCAATCGGTGAGGAAGAGGACAGCCATCTGGGAGATTTTATTCAGGATGATAATGTGCCGGTACCGGCAGAGGCGGCTGCTTTTACGCTGCTGCGTGAGCAGTTGGATGAGGTGTTAGGCACCTTGACCGAACGGGAACAGAAAGTTTTGAAGCTGCGTTTTGGATTAGAGGATGGACGAGCCAGAACCTTAGAAGAGGTTGGAAAAGAGTTTAAAGTTACCCGTGAGCGCATCCGACAGATTGAAGCGAAAGCACTCCGTAAACTGAGACATCCAAGCCGTAGCCGTAAGCTCAAGGATTATCTGGAGTGATGCAGTTATCCAAACGTCTGCAGATGGTGGCAGATCAGGTACTGTCAGGTGGAGTGCTGGCAGATATTGGTTGTGATCATGGTTTTACTTCCATCTATTTAGTATCCAATAGTAGAGTCAGAAAGGCAATAGCTATGGATGTCCGGGAGGGACCTTTAGGGCGGGCATCGGAACATGTGGTGGAAAGCGGTCTACAGGAGCAAATCGAACTCCGTCTATCGGATGGACTGGAGCAGCTGCAGCCTGGTGAGGCGGATGCCATATTGATCAGTGGAATGGGTGGAGCACTGATGGAACAGATTTTACGGGCGCATCCAGAGGTGACAAAGGCAGCACGGGAGCTGGTATTATCACCACAGTCAGAGGTCTATCGAATTCGAACTTGTCTTCATGAACTGGGCTTTCGGATTGCCAGAGAAGACATGGTGCAGGATATGGGAAAATACTATGTAGTATTAAGAGCAGTCCCTGGAACAGAGCATTATTTGCAGGCAGTAGAATATACATATGGAAGGGATTTGATCCGGCAGAAACATCCGGTATTCCGACAGTATATGGAAGCAGAAAAATGTCGGGTGGCAAACATTTTGGCACAGTTTCCGCTGGGGAGTGATTCGGAAAGACTGGAACAGTTGCGGCAGGAGGCAGATGCAATTGACTTGGTGTTAGATCTGTTGGATTCTTCTGTTTTGGATGAGAGATAGAGAAAGAATAACGGAGACAGAATCAGCATATAGGTCTTTGTGTTGTAGATGAGAAGGAACTTCCGAGGCTGCTATTGGATGATAAGAAAGGAGGCTCGCAGTATGAGTACAAATACAGAAAATAAAATTTGCGTAATCATTCAGGGGGAGGAACGGCTGTTAGATCAGGAATATCCGGCTGGCACTACATATGAAGTGATTGCTAAACAAGTGCAGAAGGAATATCCTTATGATATTATTCTGGCAAAAAAACAGGGAAAATTGGTAGAATTAAATAAAAAAATTGGAACAATACAAAAGATCGAATTTCTGACTACTGCAACAAACAGTGGGCATAAGACTTATGTCAGGGGCGTGACGCTCTTGATGCTTCGTGCCTTTTATGCGGTTTGTGGGGATCAGGGATTGAACAATGTCTTTATAAAATACCAGATTGGTGACAGCTGCTATTGCGAGGCAGATGGGGTGGAGATTACACCGGAATTGCTGGCAGAGGTGGAGCAATATATGAAGGAACTGGTACACCGGGATATGCCATTTCTGCAACGTTCCATTGATACCGAAGAAGCATTGGATTTGTTTGAAAAACATGGCATGCTGGACAAAAAACGTCTCTTTGAGTACCGTCGTGTTTCCAAGGTAAATATTTATACCCTGGACGGTTTCGAGGATTTTTTTTTTGGGTATATGCCGCCGTCTACCGGATTTCTTAAATATTTCAGCCTGGAGCCATATGGGGCCGGCTTTATGATTAATCTGCCAAACCGCAAGACGCCGGATCAGATATCTTCACATCAGCCTAGTCCGAAATTATTCCGTACCTTACAGGAGGCAAGTGACTGGGGCAAAATGGTGAATGTGGATACGGTGGGAGCATTAAATGAAGTGATTTCCCATGGCGGTGTATCGGATCTGATTCTGGTACAGGAGGCGCTGCAGGAGAAGAAAATTGCACAGATTGCCGAGCAGATAGCCAAGGATCCCAGCAAGAAATTTATTATGATTGCAGGACCATCTTCCTCTGGTAAAACCTCTTTCTCGCATCGTTTATCCATTCAGTTAAGGACTTTGGGGTTGAATCCTCATCCAATTGCACTGGATAATTATTTCAAAAACCGGGAGGATACTCCTTTAGATGAAAATGGAAATTATGACTTTGAATGTCTGGAAGCCATTGATGTGGAATTATTTAATCAGCAGATGAACCGACTGCTGGCAGGAGAGCGGGTGGAATTGCCGACCTTTAACTTCCTGTTGGGACGGAAAGAATTCAAAGGAGATTTTAAGCAACTCAAGGCAGATGATATTTTGGTAATTGAGGGAATCCATGGACTGAATGACAAATTATCCTATACCTTGCCGGGAGAGAGTAAATTCAAGATATATATCAGTGCCCTGACACAGATTAATATTGATGAGCATAATCGGATTTCCACTACAGACGGTCGTTTGATCAGGCGTATGGTCAGGGATGCCAGAACCAGAGGCGCTTCCGCAGCACATACTATCGGTATGTGGCCTTCTGTCCGCAGAGGCGAAGATAATTACATATTCCCATTTCAGGAAGAAGCCGATGTGATGTTTAATTCCGCCTTGATCTATGAACTGGCGGTGTTGAAACCGCAGGCGGAGGCGATTCTGTTTGGGATTCCAAAGGATGCGCCGGAATACATTGAGGCGAAACGCCTGCTGAAATTTTTGGATTATTTTATCAGTATCAGTACAGAGGATATTCCGAAAAACTCTCTGATGCGGGAGTTTGTCGGTGGTAGCATTTTCAAAGTATAAAAAAGACTTGAAGTTTCACTAACGCATGAAAAACATTATGCGAAGTGAAACTAAGTCAAGTCTGGAAGAACGCAAGCGTTCTTCCCATCAATCAAATAGAGAGTATGGGAGTATATAATTAGTTAAAGGAGAGGTCGGATGGCAGCAAAATTAATTGATGGAAAAAAGATTTCCACGGAAATCAAAGATGAATTGAAAGAGCAGGTTGCACAGTTACAAAAGGAAGGCGTGGAGATTACCCTGGCGGTGATTCAGGTGGGAAATGATCCGGCTTCCAGTGTGTATGTGGGCAACAAAAAGACAGAT
>CAMWKN010000077.1 GCA_947174825.1 uncultured Clostridium sp. | reverse complement strand
AGGTCAATGCTTCCTGGGATAGGCATATTACCAGTCAAATCAAGATAACGGATGTCAGCAGCCAGACCAGACAGGACTGGCTGTTTGTTTTTCCCTGGCAGGCAAAGATCAGCATGTGGAATGCCAAGTGTAGGCAGCAATACCGGTATGGAGCATTGCATGTTGATAAAGATTATAATATACTGAGAAATAGTATCCTACAGATGATCCGTTATGAGGATCAGGTATATGTGGGAGACAATTTTTCCATGGCATCTTCGTCTGAAGAAAGTAGAGAATTTAAATGACAGAGAAGCTCTGCTTATGAAAGTAAATGAGCAATTAATTGTAGGATAGAAAGGGAAAAATTATGGAGGATATGTTACATAAGATTGCAAATAAAAATGATTTCACTTTATTTATTAAAAAGTTAGCAGCAGATAAAAAGGATGGAAATATTGAATGGGAGAATAAAGATATTTTTTCATATTTAATGGGCGTCTCTTCTTGGGTTGAAGATATGGAAGGATATTATGCAAACATGGGATTAGAGATGCCTTCTGATATTAATTGGCAATTTATTGCAACCTTATTTTATGTTGGGAAAATATATGAATGAACATTATATTTAATATCTGCAAACCGTTGCACCTGGGTGGCTTCAATCAGAGAGGGGATATTACAGATTTGGTTGAGAAGAAAAGGTACGTGCAGTTATTGATTTTAATATAATAAAGAGGAACGGAGGTATTATTATGCTTGGACAGATTGATGTAAATAAGACAATGGACAAAAAAACGTATGATTCCAAAATGGAACAATTAGAAGTCCGTTTTGGGGAACTGCAGAGGGAGTGCAAAGAGAAAAAGATACCAGTCATGGTCGTGTTTGAGGGATTAGATGCGTCAGGGAAAGGGACACTCATAAACCGGATGATACAATCCCTTGACCCGCGCGGTTTTAAGGTCTTTACTCTGGGAAGGGAGAAGGAAGATGAGGTCATGCGTCCGTATTTCTGGCGCTTTTTTACAAAGACGGCAGAGAGAGGGCGAATGCATATCTTTGACCAGAGTTGGTATAAGGGATTTTATGAGAAAGATTTATCCGAGAAAGATGTGTTGGATTTTGAGGAGATGCTTACAGAGGACGGTACCTTGATCGTGAAATTTTTTCTTATGATCTCAAAGGAGGAACAGAAGAAAAGACTGGATAAGCTTCAGAAAAATAGTGAAACCAGTTGGCGGGTAACAAAGAGGGATAAGGAGAATAATAAAAACTATGAAAAATGCCTGAAAAAATATGACCGCATTCTCGTCCATACAGATACGGCGAATGCTCCGTGGACTGTCGTGGAAGCCACGGATCGTCTATATGCGACCTGTAAAATAGTCACTGTAATGGTAGAGAAAATGGAGAATGCGGTAAAAGAAGCCGGAAAAGCTGCTAAATTACCGACAGAAGACACAGAGACAGCAGATCATGCAATAGAAACCGAGAAATTCCGAAATGGTGTACTTCAGGGGATTGATCTGGATAAAACACTAACCAGAGAAGAATATAAAAGAAAGAAAAAGGAACTTCAGAAACGTCTTAGTATTCTTCATAATAAAATGTATCTGAAACGGGTTCCTGTTATATTGGCATTCGAGGGATGGGATGCCGGCGGAAAAGGAGGTGCGATTAAACGGCTAACGCAGGCAATGGATCCCCGTGGTTATGAAGTTGTACCGGTTGCTGCACCGAATGATATTGAGAAGGCCCATCATTATCTGTGGCGCTTCTGGGAGAAGATACCGAAAGCGGGACATATGGCGATCTTTGACCGCACATGGTATGGCCGTGTACTGGTTGAGCGGATCGAGGGATTTGCCTCGGAGAAAGAATGGAGTCGTGCCTATAGTGAGATCAACAATATGGAAGAACAGTTTACGAACGCTGGATATATTGTCCTAAAATTTTGGATGCATATTGATAAAGAGGAGCAGGAGCGGCGGTTCCACGAGCGGGAAAATATCCCGGCGAAGCAGTGGAAGATTACCGATGAGGACTGGCGCAACCGTGCGAAATGGGATGAGTATGAAAAGGCTGTGGATGAAATGATCGTGCGGACTTCCACAGAAGATGCACCATGGATTGTGGTAGAGGCAAATTCCAAATATTATGCCAGGATCAAAGTACTGGAGACGGTAGTTGCAGCTTTGGAGGAACGGATGATTTAACTTGACCATTAAATAAAAAGGGGGCAGACCGAATATCTCGGAATGCCCCTTTACATTCTTTATCGCGTGATTTATCTATTCTTCGAAGCCGTGTTGCTCAGCCCATTTATCCCAATCCGGCAGACAAAAAAAGGCATCATAGTCAAAAAGGTATCCATTTTCTTCCAACTCATATTTCCATCTCTCCACCTCCGGATCGGATAGCTGTCTGGTATTCCCGGTTTGTAAGTCGTATTCTACCATAGTATCTGTAACATTGCCGTTCGGGCAGAAAGTGACGGTGTGATTCTGTATTCCGTGGATATGTCCCAGTTCCAGAGATTCATAGGGGCTTCCAATTTCCTCTTCATCCGGGTAGTCTGTTTTGTGTTTGATGGTCCGGTTCCAGTATTCCGAAAAATCTTTCTCATATTGCAGCGCAGAGTTTTTTTCGTTTTGGGTGCTGAACAGCAGGGTTCTGCGATGCCACTGGTCAACCATTTTGCCCTTTTCAAGACCATTATCTGCTTTTTCTTTTTTTCTCCAATTTGCTTCTATATTATAATAAATCTTGTCGCCATCAGGGTAGATGCCCTTAATCTTGCAGTGGCGATTTGTGTCCGTATCGCTATCACTATCACTCCATGGATTCACCGCGTCAACGCTTTGATAGATCGCATCCGTGTCCAGGAAACAGACCGCCTGGTCTGTCGTTCCATCATAGAGATAGACTTCATGTCCGCAGGTTATATAAAGGTTTCCGTTAAAGGCTGCCTGGCTGTGGTCATTGTCATACTCATCTGTATGGATCTGGTGCAATTCCCCGTTGTCGGGATCCAGTGAAAATATTCCGGTATACGTTGCCAGAAATAGTAAGCCATCTTTTTGTATGAGGTGATTATTATTGTAATCTTTCATCAGGGTAAAGTAACCCTCCTCTTCATACTTTTCCGCATCCTTCCATTCGTATAGAAGTTGTGGTGTTTTCTCTGTTAAAGTCAGTTTATATAGTAGCTTGCCGCTAGAAATATAAATTATATACTTATCAGTTATGTACGGAATATCGTCTATACTCTGAATTGATTTTTCTGGTTGAAATATCGTTTCGCTTTGTTCGATCAGCAGTCTATCCCCGTGATCTGTCTTTTCAATCGGAATGCGGTAGAGACTGCCACTGCGAATACCAGAATCTTTATCCTCGTCATCATAATCATATTTTGTATAGTATAATCCAGAATCTGTTACCGCATATACTTCAGCGCAATCTGGGATCTCGATAATCTGCCCCTCTGTAGTTCCGGCAATATCCTGCTGTATGACTCCTTGTATATCAACCCCGTCCGGAATATTAAAATAGCTGTTGCTGCTGTTGGAAAGAAGATCTATTCCTTCATTAGGTGATTCTGACAAAGTTGTTATTTTATTCACAGAATCAGCCGGATCGGAATTTTGGTCAGTGACATTCCTGCCACAGCCTGTTAGTGTAAAAATAATTGTAATGATAAATGTCAATAAAATTGATTTCATGTTCTCCTCCTAATATGGCATAGTGTAGATATTAATGCAATTCAGCAGAAAGACTGTGAGGGTGCATTATGCACAATATTAACAGCTATCCTGCCGGGAATATAAATGAGTGTATCATAAAATTTTTAAGATTTAACTATGATATTTCTTAAGAAATCTTAAGAATCTATATTATAAGGGAAAGACAAAACAAAAAATAACTTGACGACATCGTCCATCCATGGTATATTAGATGGGCGATGTAACAGTCTTTTTTTTATGCCCCAAATTTTGGACACGATTATGGAGGAAATGGAGGTAATATGTCGTGAGAGTGAAAATTACTTTAGCATGTACAGAATGCAAGCAGCGTAACTACGATACGACGAAAGAGAAGAGAAATCATCCGGATCGGATGGAAACTAAAAAGTATTGCAGATTCTGTAGAAGACACACATTACACAAAGAGACCAAATAAAGTGGTTTCATCATGTAAGTGAAAGGAATGAGGTTTTAGTATGGCAAATTCTGAGAATAATGAAGAAATTATGCAGGACGAACCAAAGAAGACAGAGAAATCTTCTGCGAAGAATGCAAAGAAAAAAGGTGGTGCGTTCCAGGCGTTAAAGGCTGAGTTTCATAGAATCGTTTGGCCGGACAAGGACACGATCATCAAAGAATCAACGGCAGTTGTCGTTTCAACGATCATTTTAGGCATCATCATTGCACTGCTTGATTTATTAATCAAGACAGGCCTTGATAAGATTTTCAGTTAGGATAAGGGTGATAACGTATGGCAGATACAGAAGCGCGTTGGTATGTAGCTCATACCTATTCCGGATATGAAAACAAGGTAAAGATGGATATTGAAAAGACCATCGAGAACCGTGGTCTGCAGGATCAGATTCTGGAAGTATCCGTACCTATGTTAAATGTTGCAAAAGAAGGCGATGAGAGCAAAATTACGCAGCAGAAAATGTTTCCGGCTTATGTATTGATTAACATGATAATGAATGATGACACCTGGTATGTGGTTCGGAATACCAGAGGTGTAACCGGATTCGTGGGACCGGGATCTAAGCCGGTGCCGCTGACGGAGGAAGAAATGGCAAGCATGGGACTGAAGATCGATGCGCCAAATGCTCCATTCAGTATAGGCGACTCTGTGGTTGTCAAGTCCGGTGTTTGGGAAGATACAACAGGTATCGTCAGACAGATCGACCATCAAAATCGTATGGTTACAATTAATATTGATATGTTTGGACGTGAGACACCGGTGGAAATCAGCTTTAACGATGTTGAGGTCGTATAAATGATTATGGTTTGTTAAGCAAGATATTTCATCAACACGGATCAATGCAGTAGCGTTGCCGGCATGGTCCGAGGGAAAAGGGCAGCGTAGAAATGAGGTAAGACAAATGGCTAAGAAAGTCGAAGGATATATTAAATTACAGATTCCTGCTGGAAAGGCAACTCCAGCACCACCAGTTGGTCCTGCACTGGGTCAGCATGGTGTGAATATCGTACAGTTTACAAAAGAGTTTAATGCACAGACCGCTAACCAGGATGGTATGATCATTCCTGTAGTGATTACAGTATACCAGGATAAGAGCTTTAGCTTTATTACCAAGACTCCTCCTGCAGCTGTATTATTAAAGAAAGCTTGTGGTTTGGAGCATGCTTCCGGCGTTCCAAATAAGAACAAGGTGGCAAAGATTTCCAAAGCAAAGATACAGGAAATCGCAGAGACCAAGATGCCAGATCTGAATGCAGCATCTTTGGAAGCTGCCATGAGCATGATTGCCGGAACAGCCCGCAGTATGGGTATTGAGGTAGAGGACTAGAAGAGATGAAGTTTCACTAGCACATGAGAAGACCATGTGCAAATGAAACTAAATCATCTCTGGAAGAACGCAAAGCGTTCTTCTCATGGAGAGCCGTTATTGTGTAGAGGGTTTTTCATGTATTGTCCAATATTGGAAATAAAAAAAGATTGTTGTTGTTTGAACGTTGTGGGAGGCTGGCACACAGGTGCCGATTAACCCGCCGTTACTACCACCAGGAGGTTATTGAATATGAAAAGAGGAAAGAAATATACGGAAGCTGCTAAGAAGATTGATAGAACCAAGCAGTATGAAGTAGAAGAGGCCATTAAATTAGTAAAAGAGACTTCCATTGCGAAGTTTGATGAGACGGTTGAGGCTCATATCAGATTGGGTGTAGACGGACGTCACGCAGATCAGCAGATCCGTGGTGCTGTCGTACTGCCACATGGAACTGGTAAAACCGTTCGTGTTCTGGTATTCGCAAAGGGAGAAAAGGTAGACGAGGCATTGGCAGCCGGTGCAGATTATGCCGGTGGCGAGGAATTGATTCCAAAGATCCAGAATGATGGATGGTTTGAATTCGATGTTGTAGTAGCTACTCCTGACATGATGGGCGTTGTAGGACGTCTGGGTCGTGTATTGGGACCAAAGGGCTTGATGCCAAACCCAAAAGCTGGAACAGTTACGATGGACGTGACCAAAGCAGTCCAGGATATCAAGGCTGGTAAGATTGAATATCGTCTGGACAAAGCTAATATCGTACATGTACCGGTAGGAAAGGCTTCTTTTACAGAGGATCAGCTGACAGAGAATTTAGAGACTCTGATTGCGGCTATTACCAAAGCAAAACCAGCTGCTGCAAAGGGACAGTATTACAAGAGCTTCACTCTGGCGACCACGATGGGACCAGGAGTTAAACTGAATATGTCAAAATATGCATAAGGTGTTCGTGTATATCTTGATGCAATAGAAAATAGCGATTCTTCCTAGATAGGGAGAATCGCTATTTTGCTATATGATTGATACATCAATTAAAATGGCGACATAGCATAAATTCTATGTCGCCATTTTTGCGAAACAAAATAGCTTTGTCCCGGATATGATTTTTATGTAACGAATCAACCTCTTGCATCAAAGCTGCCAGTTGTTTCCGGATTAGCCAACAGGCTCTCCAGTAATTCAGCCTCCGAGGCATCTGCGCTGTTGGTTATATTCTTAGACTGGTTTAGTTCTTCGCTCTGATCCTCCACCAGACGTCTGGCAGCACGTTTTGTCTGCTGGGAATAACTACGGATAGAACTCATAAACTCACTGTCCTTGCCAAAAAAGCGTTCAATTTTGGAAGGGCTGCATTGGCCAAATTTGGATTTGTCCAGAGAAAGTTTTCCACTGGAGTTGATGGTGATGCCAAGACTTTCCAACTCGTCTCTATTGTCTTTTGTAAGCATCGTGATCTGACGCTTTAGTTTATTAATGCTGTCAGAATCGCTGCTTCCTGTGCTCTCCGCCAAATTGTTATATGTTTCCACGAACATTTTGACGTTGGTCAAAACCT
>CAMWKN010000076.1 GCA_947174825.1 uncultured Clostridium sp. | reverse complement strand
TATTTCGTGGAGTGCTGAGAAGAGTGGCCACTTCAAGCTAAGGGAGGATGATTATATTGTGCTAAAAGACGTTGATATGAATAATAAAGCGGAATGTCACAAAATAGTTGAACTGAGTAGGGGAACAAGCAGTTTTTGCAGAATATGTGGTGGTTGTGGGAGTGACAATACAAACTATGTTCCGGTAGGAGTGCAAATGTAAAAAGGATGTATATAAAAAATGGAGAAAAGCAAGAAGGAGAATATATTGAATAAGCTGTCAGATGATTGGACAGGGATAAAGGATATTATAATATATGGATTTGGACGAGTTGCTCAGAGAAATATAAAAAAGCTAAAGATGGATTTCAATATTAAATTTATTATAGACAACAATCCTGATTGGCAGTTGATTGGGAAATAAGCAGGATATTGAAATTAAATCATTAAAGGATGCGGAAGCTTTGATTAATAATTGTAAAGTGATAGTAGCGACCGGTTCTCTTGCATATAAAAGCATAAAGGACGACTTATTGGATATTGGGATGCGGGAGTATATAGACTTTTGCCGATTGGAAATCTTTATGCTTGAGTGGTATTGGAAGAATAAAAAGCAAGTATGTATATCACAAGTGCTATCTGCTGTTACTACAAGATGTACATTCCGATGCAAATATTGTTCAAATTTGATGCCATATTTTGACAAACAGTATGATTACACTCCTAAAGAGATTGTAGAGGATTTGATGCTGTTATTTAATAGGGTAGATTATCTGGCAAGTTATTATTTGATAGGCGGAGAACCATTATTAAATAAGGAATTGCCATCTATAATATCAAATGTATATGAAAATTTCAGTGAGCAAATTGGGTATATTCAGATTATTACAAACGGAAGCGTTGTACCAAGTGAAGAGTTGATTCGTGTAATGCGAAAATGTAATGTTACGGTAAGAATCAGTGACTATACGAAGATGATACCATACAAACCCAGACTTGAAGAAGTAGAAACAAAATTTAAACGGGGGGGGGTATAGAATGCTCAATATCTGATTATAAGACATGGATGGATATTGGCTTTCCGCATGAAACGTTGGAACTACAGGGTGATTTAAAACAGCATATGTTAAACTGTTCGCAAGGGTGCCATAGCATAAATGATAAAAAATTCTATTATTGCAGTACAATGTGGGATGCGGAAAAAAGTGGCCTGCATAGACCAAGTGAGAGCGACTATTTAGATTTGGAGAAGTCAACAGGGGATATACAAAAAGATAAAATGCAGATGCTGGAGTATTGCTTGGGAATCATGGTGAATGATCATATAAGTTTATGTGCTAAATGTAGAGGGTATGGAGCAGATAATAAGTGTCTGGTAGACGTAGCAGAGCAAATGAGATAGCTTAATGTGTTTATAACCAAAAAAATGTGTGGGTGAAAGTGATGTTGAACAAACAAACAGGCGTTTATTTATTTGGTGCGGGAATTAATTGCATAGGGGTAATTAATTTTTTTGGATCATCAAATATAATTGCAATAATTGATAGTGATGAAAGATTACAGGGTGGCTTTATTTATGGAATACCTATAATTTCGTTACAGAATTATATTAATGAGAGTAGTGGAGAAACGATAGTAATTACAGGGTACTTTAGTGGAAATGAAATTGCGGAAAAGTTAATGGAGCATAATATTACTGATTATTATATTAGTCCGTATATGCAGAATGGTTATTATGACAATAGTAAGGATATTGTCCAAAAATTAAATTTACTGCGATATATGAGTATACGTTTCTGTACGGATAATCCATTAGCGCGTGAAATTAGTGCAGCAATGAAAGAAATGGGATATGCCGGTAATTTTTACTTCGATGATGCGGACGAAATAATAAGAGAGAAAACCCTTCTGATTGTTACAAATGCCATTGACAAAGAACTGTTTATAAAGGAGATAAATAATTATAAACAGGTTATGGACATTAACGAAATATATAACGAGAAATATGCTTTTAGAAATTTTAATCTGTTAAAATTCAAAGATTTGCATAAAAAGAAAAGATGTTTCGTGATTGGAAACGGACCAAGTTTGAAATATAAAGATTTAGAAAAATTGTATAAAAATAATGAAATTTGCTTTGGTGTAAATCGCATATATTTGGCCTATGAACACACGAATTGGAGACCGGATTATTATGTTGCAAGCGATTACTTTATTATAAAGAGAGATGTGGAGAATATAAAAAAACTGAATGGTATTAAATTTATTAAACATTTATATAAGACAGATTGGCTAAAAGAAGGGGAAAATATTTATGAATATAGCGGCTTAACAAGCGAACGGAATAAAACGCAATTTTCTGATGATATTGTAAGAGGAACGTACATGGGGAAAACGGTTGTGTATGATGCAATTCAAATTGCGGCTTATATGGGTTTTTCTGAAATTTATTTATTAGGAGTTGACATGACTTTGACAGCGAATCTAAATCCTGAAGATGAAGGCGCGCATTTCTATAAGTCGCCGGATACTAATGAAAAACTTATGAAGGGAAGTCGTAGTGAAAATCTGCGAGCTTTTAAAGCAGCAAGGATACATTTGGAATCGCAGGGAAGGACGATAAAAAACGCAACTCGAGATGCGCAATGGGATGAGTTGGAGAGAGTTGATTTTGATAGTTTGATGTAATTGCAATATCTGATTGGAGAAAGTTAAAGAGATGATGAAATATAGTCTTTTGGATTGCACACTTAGGGATGGGGGATATATCCCAAACTGGGAATTTGAAGATGAAACAATTCGAGATATGGTACATAGCTTGGTTGAAGCCAATATGGATTATATTGAGGTGGGATATCTCAATACGATAAAACCGTACAGGGGAAATACAACACAGTTTGATAGCATTACACGAATTAATGATTTTTTACCAAATGATAGAAAGAAATCAATGTTATTGGCAATGGCAGATGTACAGCAATTTTACATAAAAGATTTAGAACCGTATAAACAAGGGAAAATTGACGGAATACGGGTAGTGTTTTATAAGCATCAGGTAGAAGATGCATTGGCATTAGCTAAAGAAGTAAAAGGTGCAGGATACAAATTGTTTATGCAACCGATGGTAACGATTGATTATAGTATTGATGAATATTCAAAACTAAGTTTGCGAATTGCCGAATTAGAACCGTATGCAGTTTCTATAGTAGATAGCTTTGGCTACATGCTCAAGGAAGATTTTAGACGGTATTTTAAAGTATTGGATAATATATTAGATGAAAATGCAGTAATAGGTTTTCATTCGCATAACAACATGAATTTAACTTTTGTAACGGCTCAGGATATATTGGAATATAACACACAGCGAAAAATCATTATTGATTCTTCTTTATATGGAATGGGACGTGGTGCGGGAAATTTGAATACGGAGTTAATTGCAAATTACTATAATATGATATTGGGGGAAAAATATGATATAGGTATTTTTCTGAGGCTGATTAGCAGGTATATAATGCCCATATATGATAAAAAACAATGGGGGTATTCGCCATATTTATTTCTGACAGGATTATACCATTATCATCCTAATTTTGCGTGTTATCTTTTGGAGGACTATCCTAAGGTCACGGTGGAACAATTTGAATGTTTTTTGAAATCAATTCCGCCGGAATTTAAGACCAAATGCAGAAAACAGTATGTAATAAATAAATGGAAAGAATTACAAAAAAGAGGGTATTGATTTTGAGTAAAGTTGTTGGAATAATGCCAATAAAATTAAATAATGAACGATTACCGGGGAAGAATATAAAATTATTAGGAGAAAAACCGTTGATTCAGTATGGATTAACAACATTGCTTAGATCCGGAAGCTTAGATGTAATTTATGTTTTCTGTTCAGATGATGCGATTAAGGAGTATCTTATAGAAGGCATCAATTTTATTAAACGACCTGCTTTTCTGGATTTGCCTATATCGAATTTCACACAAATATTCGATGAATTTAGTAAGATAGTGGATGCAGATGTATATGTATATACTCATGCAACAGCACCATTCATTTCAATAGATACAGTAAATTGTTGCATTGACTCAGTTATATCAGGAGGGTATGATTCTGCATTTACGGCAACAAGAATACAGGACTTTTTATGGCAGGATGGAGTCCCCTTAAACTTTCAAAAGAATAATTTGCCTCGAAGTCAGGATCTGAAACCCATTTACCGTGAAACATCGGGAGTATATGTATTTAAGAAAGAAGTGTTCCATAAATATCACGCACGAATAGGGGAACATCCTTTTATTAAAGAGGTTGATTATAAGGAAGCGGTAGATATCAATACTGCTGAGGATTTTGAACTTGCAGAAATGATAGTTCAAAGTAGGAGATTAGAGGAATGAAAATCATAACAATGTATTTACCGCAGTTTCATGTAACGGAAGAAAACAATAGGTGGTGGGGAGATGGATTCACAGAGTGGGTTTCCGTGGGTAATGCAAGTTCTCTTTTTGACGGACACAATCAGCCAAGAAAGCCAATGAATGACAATTATTATAATTTGCTGGATAAACAGACTATGATGTGGCAAGCAGATTTGATGAAAGAATATGGTATATATGGTCAATGTTTTTATCATTATTGGTTTAAAGAGGGAAAACGGATATTGGAAAAGCCGGCGGAAAACCTATTGAAGTGGAATGATATTCAAATGCCGTTCTGTTTTTCATGGGCAAATGAATCATGGGTGCGTTCATGGAGCGTGGCCGCCGATTCAAATGTTTGGGCACAAAAATTTGAACCTCTGAGAAAAGAGGAAAATAATGGTATTTTATTAGAGCAGGAATATGGTTCGGAAGACGCGTGGAGGGAACATTTTGACTACTTACTTCCTTTTTTTGAGGATGAACGATATATAAAAATATGTGATAAGCCGGTTTTTATGTTTTACAGACCCAATAACATTTCGCATTTGTACGAGATGGTAAGATGTTGGAATCAATGGGCTATAGATAACGGATTTGCAGGAATTCATTTTATCGGGGCAAATACGTCTCAAAAGGGATATTTGGACGCAGTATATTTTCATGCTACGGGAAGTATGTTTCCGACAGAATGTTATGAAATTAATAATTCTGTAAAAACCATCTCTTATGACATGGTATGGGAACATATCATTGCACAGGCTAAAATGGCTGAGGCGGGAACTTATATTGGTGGAATTGTTGATTTTGATACAACACCAAGAAAAGGTAAAAATGGAGTTGTAATTACAGGATGTAATAGTTCTAAATATGAAACATATCTAAAAAAATTACTTAAATTGAATGAAGATTTGGGGAATGAATTTACATTTATTAATGCATGGAACGAATGGGGCGAGGGGATGTATCTTGAGCCTGATGAGATAAATTCATATGCCTTTTTAGAAGCAACAAAAAGAGCGTTAGGTTCCTATTCGAATGAGGCAGTAAAGAAGGACATAGGAAATAAGGAAAAAGAATTGTTAATGTTTTATAAGTTAAGGACGGAACAGTATAAAGAATATTGGAGGCTTTTGGATCAATGGCTGAGAAGGAAAGAACAGGGGAACTTATTAGGGAATACACTGAGTAAAAGAGGAATGAACAGAATTGCAATATATGGGTTAGGGATGATGGGCGAACATCTGAGAAAGGAATTAAAAAATTCAGATATTGTAATAGAATATGCAATAGACACTCGGAAACAGGGCTTGGAAAGAGAAATTCCTATTTTAGGGCTGGATAGTGTTTTAACAGAAGTGGATGCCATAATTGTCAGTGTGGTAAATGAGTTTGGTGAGATTTCGAGAGCGTTAAGAAAAAGAACAAATATTCCGGTTATATCGTTAGAAGATATATTGTTTGATAAGGGGGATGAGCAATGAAGTACGCAATATACGGAGTAAATAGAGTAGCTAAAGATTTCATGTATATATTTGATGATCTTGAAGTAATATGCTTTTTTACAGATAAAGAAGAAAAAAAAGAGTGGATGGGTATTCCTGTTTATGGAATTGATGATTTGTGTAAAGTCAAGGAGAGCTATAATCAAATTATTATTTGTGATTATGAAAAAACGGAAAAAAGAGCTAAATTAGAAAGTATGGATTTGATATATGGTTCAGATTATGTATATGAAGAAGATTTTTTTTCATTGCTGGATAAATATCAATTGAACCCGTCTGATAAGAAAATGGTTGCTTGGGGAGCAGGTCGGCGCGCGGAAAAATTAGCCACATTTTATGGACTGAGTCATGTAGAATATTTTGTGGATTCAAAGGAACAGGGTCTGTATTGGAAAAATAGTGGCAAAAGAATTTTCCTGCCTGATGAAATCAAAGATTGGAAAAACTACTTTATTGTCATTACAGTGGCAAAAGCAGATTCTATAATTGCTTTTCTGAACGAAAGGGGATTGAAGCACTATGAGGATTATTGCCTGATGAGTGAGCTTTTGACGAAACCGTCATGGATGCTGAAAAAAACAATTTTTGATAAGCATTGCTATGATGTAGAATGTCAAACTATTTTTAATCATATGGAGTTAAACCAGATAGGTGAAGTACAATGTTGTTGTGTGCCGTTTGTAATTGGGCGAATTGGCTGTGTGGAAGAAGATGTTGTAGAAGATATTTGGACAGGAATAGTTCATAAAATAATGTGTTTGGCAATAAATAATCGTACATACTCATTTTGTAATAGCCAATTATGTCCTGTTTTTATTGGAAGAGAGGATAATTTTGAACCGGAATTAGATAGAGAGTATTTGGTAATGGAAAGCTCCCCGCGGAATCTTTTGGTAAATTTTGAAGACTCTTGTAATTTGAAATGCGAATCGTGTAGAGATACCGTGAAAATAGCACAGGGAAGGGAATATCAGAAAAATATCCGGTATGCAAATCTTCTTATTGAAAAGATACTGCCAAAGGTCGAATTTGTAACTATGGCTGGAATGGGAGAGGTGTTTGTAGGAAAAGGCTATGAAAAAATGTATATGAGCTGTGCAATGAATGATACGAAATGGATCAGGTTATTGACAAATGGTATTTTGTTTCACGAATATAACTG
>CAMWKN010000075.1 GCA_947174825.1 uncultured Clostridium sp. | reverse complement strand
AGACGGATTTGTGGAATTCCATTCGTAAAATATCTTTTCCAAGACGAGGATGCACTATTGTGTTGTCCGATTTTATGGACAGAGGGGCGGAGCCGTCCCGGATGGAGAATATTGCACAAGTATTGAAGTATTTACGTTTTCAAAAACAGGATATTATTTTGATCCGTATTGTGGCAGAGGAGGAACTGCATCCTGCTTTTCAGGGAACCCTTAATCTGGTAGATGAGGAAACCGAGGAAGAATTAAAGGTAACGATGACAGAGAAATTGTTATCGGAATATAACAAGCAAGTGGAAAAATATCGTATGGAATTACAGAAACTGGCGAAGCGTTATCAGGCGCACTGGATGGAAGTCAGGAATACGGAAACCATCGATCAGGTTATTTATAAAGGACTTCATAATGGAAGTCTGCAATCGTTATAATATGATACTAGGGTGCTGAACGTTCAGTGAACGTTCGTTTAGCACGGACCGAAGCGGAGCGGAGATGCAAAAGTATATAGCAATCCGTAGTATCAAGATATTTTCAGTGCCAGCAGAAAGAGAGGGACAGTATGGGAATTACAAATTTATGGCCTATAGGGTTAGCGGTATTGATACCGGGCATTATAATACTCTATTTATTGAAAACACATGCTGTGCCACAGAGAATCCCGGCATTGAATTTATGGAAAGAAGCCTACGAAAATGTGCAGGCACAGACACCTTGGGAGAAATTCCGTCATTATCTGTTGATGTATTTACAGATTCTGGCATTAATCCTGTTGATTCTGGCACTGATGATGCCCTATCTGCATCTGCGGGGCGGGGATAGCGCCAGGGTGGTACTTTGTATGGATCTCAGCGGCAGTATGAATGGTAGATTTGATGAGAAACATACCAAACTGGAAGAGGCAAAGAGACAGGCAAAGCAGTATGTCAGCCAGTTAAAACAGGGTACCAGGGTAACACTACTGACAGGTGGACGCAGTGGTAAACTGCTGGCAAATGATGTGACAGACTTAGATAAAATTCAGACACTTATTCAGGAACAGCAGCCAACAGATGCGGAGGGAAATTTGCAGTCTGCCGTTCGGATGCTGATTCCTATTGTTAAGCAATGGGATGAGTACCAGATGATTGGTTTTACGGATGAAAGCGTGGAGCTGGGGGAGATTGCCGGAGAAATTATTGATCTGAGTACAGAGTATGATAATTGTTCCGTGGACTGGGTCAGCCATACGGAGAATGAACAAGGGAGTGTAACGGTTCAGGCAAAGATAGAGAATCACGGAGCATCACAGGCTTCCCACGAGATTAATCTGTATCTGGGAGAGGATTTGTACGATGTACAGCAGGTTTCCCTGGATGCAGGGGAGAGTCGGATTATTACCTTTTTGGAAGTGAGTGAGACCCGGTTTCATCAGGTCCGCACAGCAGGTGCTTATTTGCGTGCGGAAATCAATGAAAAGGATGGATTGGATGCAGATAATACAGCCTATACCCTGTTGGATTCTGCTGTGGAGAAACGGGTTTTGCTGGTTTCCAAGCAGAATCAGTTTCTGGAAAAAGCATTGACTCTGGATGATAACGTGGTGCTGGATAAAGTGAATTCCCTTAAAAATATGGACCCAGAAAAGCAGTATGATCTTATTGTCTATGATGGTCAGATGCCGGGATGCTGGTATGGATCGGAAAATGTTCTGATCTTGAATCCTACGAAAGATGTAGCTATTGAGAAGCAGACTTTGGTAAGCTTGCAAAAGAAAAAAGAGAATATCCGTGTGACAGTTCCTACTGGTACGCAGTTG
Source organism: uncultured Clostridium sp. (assembly GCA_947174825.1). The sequence continues at coordinate 5,370 of CAMWKN010000075.1, read as the reverse complement.
CTGTCAGATATGGAGGAGTTTAGTTTTGGCTGCAGACAGGCAAGGGGCATGAAAGTACCGTCCTGGGGATATTCTTTTTGTAATGATGGTACAGATAGTGTGGGATATACCGGAACTCTGGAGGGGAGATCAGTTACGGTATTGGGCTATGATCTGCACGACACCGATCTTCCTTTGCAGATGGAATTTCCGATTTTGATTCAAAATATTTTGCATCAGACATCCAGTGCAGTTAGTTTATCGGATGCTGGGCTGAACCCACTGGATACTGCAGATTTACTTTGCAGACAGGAGGTTACTGCTCTGGAATGGCATAAACCGGATGAAGAAACAGTGGCTGGCGTCCTACAGGACGGACATGGTGTCTTTGCAGATACAGCCAGATCCGGTCTTTATAGAGTGTCCGCAAAGTTGGATAGTAGTGAATGGAAGCAATATTTTACGGTGGCATTTCCTGCTGTGGAGTCAGAGGTACATCAGGGAATTAGTGTGACTGGGGAGCAAGGGAAAAAGCTGGATGCTGGTCAAGGGATTCGTCAAGTGTATGGATCAGTTTCCCTTTTAAAACCGATTTTGATTTTCTTGTTATTGTTGTTGATCGTGGAATGGCTGGTATATCGTCGTAAGCAGCCGGTGTTTGGCAGCAAAGCAGGAAAAATTATGACCTATGGATTGCGATTAGCTGTGATTGCTCTGGTAATTGGTGCTTTGTTTGGTCTGTCTGTGACAGGACGGAGGGCAAAGCCCACCACTTTGTTTCTGATTGATGCATCGGATAGTTTTCTTATGCATCAGGAAGAGGCAGTGGATCAGGTCAGAGAAGCGTTGGATCGACTACCTGCGGGGGAACAGGCAGGAGTATTGATTTTTGGTGGAGATTCCAATATTGAGCAGTTTGTTTCTGCCAAGACACAGTTTGAGGGATTGAACACCATGCCTATTACTTCGGAAACTAATCTGGAGCAGGCTGTGCAAACCGCCATATCCCTTTATCCGGAATATAGCAGTAAACGTCTGGTACTGTTGACCGACGGTGCAGAAAATGCCGGAGATTTATCTCGGATGAGCAGTAGTTTGCTGGCGGCGCAGGTGGATGTCCAGGTGGAAAAATGGGAAAGCACTCCGGATGCAGAAGTATATTTATCGGATCTGTCAGTACCGGAGCGAATTGCCATTGGAGAATCCTTTTCCGTAGATGTTGAGGTGGAAAGTACGGTACACACTGGCGCCAGATTGCAGTTATATAACGATAACACTTTGAGACGGGAGGAACTGGTAGATTTACAGGTAGGAACAAACCGTTTTTCCTTCCAGGATGTTCGGGAGAAGGGGGGATTTTCCAACTACCGCGCAATTGTTATTCCAGATCAGGACACCGTACAGGTCAATAATGAATATGTTGCCTATACGGAGGCAAGTGAGAAGAAACCGATTTTGCTGATTGAGGGCAAGAAGGGGGAAACAAGGGAATTTCAGAAGGTATTGAACGCCGCTTCCTATCCGTATCAGGTGTTGGATCCGTCGCAGGCACCTGGCACAGTATCTGAATTGAACCACTATGTGTCTGTATTATTGGAAAATGTTTTTATTGATGATTTATCTCCGGGATTTCTGGATTCCGTGGAATCCTATGTCAAAGATTATGGTGGTGGCCTGGTGGCAATTGGCGGTGACCAGAGTTTTGCACTGGGCGGCTATCGGGATACGGTGCTGGAAAAGATTTTGCCGGTAAATATGGATCATAAGGATCAGGAAGAATTACCGAAAATGGCAATGGTTATGGTGATTGACCATTCCAGCAGTATGTCGGATACCAGTGGTAGTAACAAGACCAAGTTAGAAGTAGCAAAAGAGGCGGCAGCAGGTGCTTTGAAGAATCTGCGGGATACGGATATGGCAGGTGTGCTGTGCTTTGACGATGCCTTTCAATGGTCAGTTAAGCTGGATGAACTGAAAGATCGGGATACAATTAACAAAAAGATAATGGGAATTACAGAGGGGGGAAGTACCAGTATTTTCCCGGCACTGCAGGAGGCGTATCAGGCACTGGAGAAGGCAGATGCCCAGATTAAGCATGTGGTATTGCTGACCGATGGACAGGATGATGGAGGGCAGGAATATAATAAACTATTGAAGGACAGTGAGAAGGATGGAATTACCGTTTCTACAGTGGCAGTAGGACAGGATGCAGATCAGAAACTCTTGGAGAGAATTGCAGAACTGGGAAAGGGACGCAGCTATCTGACAGATGGTGCGGAGCTGCCCCGTATCTTTGCGCAGGAAATTTATTATGCGCAGGGAGATTTTCTGGTGAACCGTGATTTTACCCCGGTTCTCACAGCAGAGTCTGAGATTATGCAGGATATTGAAGCTATGCCAGAATTGCGGGGATATATCGCCACTTCCATGAAAGATAGTGCCACGGCAGTGCTGAAAGATGATACAGAGGAGGATCCGATTCTGGCAGAATGGCATTATGGTCTGGGAACGACGCTTGCATTTACCACAGATGTTACTAACGAATGGACAGGGAACTGTGCCAGTTGGAAAGAATATCCCATGCTTTGGAGTCATTTGATTGACGAGTCCGTGTATCATCAGGATGATGACAGCAGGGTTATGACAAGTCAGGAAGGGAATACCGGAATCATACGTTATGAAAATGAAGAGATGTCCGGAGATGCCAAAGTGACAGCGATTTATACGGATCAGGCTGGAGAACAGCAGGAGATTAACTTAGAAGCTGTATCTGGTGGCGCCTATGAAGGCAAGATCCCATTGGGGGAGACTGGGGTATATACCATCAACGTCCGGGAAAGTCAGGATGGGGAATTACAGCATGCCGCCAATGTGCAGTTAACTATGCAGTATTCCGCAGAATATCGTTATACCAGTGAAAGCAGTGTGGTTGACCGTTTTCTGGCTGAGACTGGGGGAAAATATATCAGTAATTTACAGGAGATTTATCAGAATACCCCTCCTGGGACAGAATCACGAACGAATCTGACCATGCCGTTTTTGATAGCAGCGGTAATATTGTGGATGTTAGATATCCTAAACCGGAGACTGCCGGTATTGGCGAATGGAACCTGGATCCGCAAGCTGAAGATTCGTTCGGTAGAGAGACGTGCGTTGCGGAGCAGGAAGCGTGCCAGTCAGGAGCAGGCAGATAGCGTATCAGCAGGAATGGCAGAGACTAGGAGCAAGCAGGAAAAATCGGGATCCATGGCAGCGATGCAGTCGGCAGATGCTGGAAAACGGGGATCACAGGAGGGATCGGCGCACCGGCAGAGGGCTGCTGGGCAGGATGTGGCGTCATCGTCAGATCATCCGTCAGAGCAGAATGTGGTACAGACAAAACAGCAGATTAAAGAAAATAAACGGCAGCAGAAACTGGCGAAGAAAGAGCGAAAGGCAGAGGAACGCCGGAAAAAACAGGCGGGACCGGAGCTATTGGATGTGGGAAGTCTGCTGCAGAAACAGCAGGAACGGAAACGATAAGATTGGTTCATTCAAGTAAAAATCCATACTTGAATTTCTTTCATGATTATGTTATATTGAACGTAAAGAAAGGCATCTGCTGGAACAGATGCCTCTCAAACGGATAGTGTCCAACTCCAAAAGTGGATGCTCCCAAGCGTGACGCTTTATGTCCTAACGGACACGCCTAGCCTGTTTGCCGACAGGTTAGGCATTTTTATTTTCGCTTGTTTTTCCTATCTATGTAGGCAAGCAACGCTATCAGCAGAGTTCCGAAAGATACTAGCAAAGCCAGTATTCCCAGAAAAACCATAATAGTTTCATAATCTGTCATCAGCGTCACCTCCCATCTGGTGTAAGTCCGGCTAATCATAGATTATACCGGCTAAGTTTACAGTGACAGCTTGGGAGGCTACCACCCCGTCGAAGGGCTTTTCCGTATGGAAATTTTAACATATCTTGTATACCCATTCAAGGAAAATTTAAATGATATTTTAAAGAATAAGGCAAGTGAAAAAGCATGGAAAAAAGAGAGCCATCATAGTATAATGAAGAGTGGAATGGGAAAGCATGCCCCAGAGGGCAATATTTACAAAATATAAAACAGAATGGAGACTACAATGAAAAAAATCAGTGAGAGAAAACGAGTGGTGGTAAAGGTGGGCACATCCACCTTAACCCACCGGACAGGACGCTTGAATATACGACGGGTAGAGCAGTTGGTTAAGACACTGGCAGATTTACAGAACGCCGGACATGAAATGATTCTGGTATCCAGCGGTGCCATTGGGCTGGGAATGGGAAAACTGGGACTGATGGAAAAACCGAAGGATACCCCGGGCAAGCAGGCATGTGCAGCAGTAGGACAGTGTGAATTGATGTATCTGTATGATGATCTGTTTTCAGAATACAGCCTTACCGTGGCACAGGTATTGCTGACAAAGTATGAATTAATTGAAGACCGTCGTCGGAATGTGGAGAACACCTTAGATCGTCTGATCAGTCATGGAGTGATTCCGGTTATCAATGAAAATGATACTGTGGCAATTGATGAGTTGGAATTGGAGATGGGAGAAAATGATTCTCTGTCTGCGCTGGTGGCAGGACTGGGCAAAGCGGATTTGTTGATTATTATGTCCGACATTGATGGCTTATATGACAGTGATCCACGCCAGAATCCGGATGCCAAATTGATTCCGGTGGTGCATGAGATTAGTTCCGATATCCATGCGGTTGCCGGGGGAGCTGGTACCCGTTTTGGGACAGGTGGCATGAAAACCAAGATTGAGGCAGTGGAGATTGCCTATGAGGCAGGTATTGATGTAGTGTTGATGAATGGTGGGCGTCCACGGAAATTATATGAATTGTTTGAGGACAAGCCTATGGGAACCTTGTTCTGCAAGGAGAAATAAAAAAGAGGTATTTTATCTGCTGACTGCTATGAGAAAAGAGGGGGATATGAAGAAAACAATAAAAATTATTCTTATGGCTTTGCTTGCCGCGGTTTTGATTATTTCCGCCCTTGTTTTTTTGGTGATTTTCTTAATGTTTAAAAAGTATGGTGTTCCTGATTCCGCTTTTGAGAATGGCGATGTTTATATCGAAAGAGCGGAGGATATTATTAAGCTGGATCTGGATCATGGAGAGGTAAGCAGACTGACTGATACAAAGGGCGGTTTCTTTGGAGAAGGGGATGTAGTGTTAGAACTGCAATATTCAGATGAAGATTATCAAAATATAGAAGCCCCGGTTTCTACTCAGAAATATTGGAAAGAGCTTCCGATGGAGAAAGATTTAGCGGAACGTTTAATGGGATTGGATTTGGAATTACCTCAAAATGGATATTATTTATTTTATGATCGATATAGAGATGCAAAATCTCATTATGAT
>CAMWKN010000074.1 GCA_947174825.1 uncultured Clostridium sp. | reverse complement strand
GTGTATATTCTGGATGAGCCAACCACAGGGTTGCATTTTGCGGATGTAGACCGTTTGGTCAGTATTCTCAGGCGTCTCACCGAGGGAGGCAATACCGTTATCGTAATTGAGCATAATCTGGATGTGATTAAAACGGCAGATTATATTATTGATATCGGACCGGAGGGAGGAGACCGGGGCGGTACCGTGATTGCCAAAGGAACACCGGAGAAGATTGCTACTGTGGAGAAATCTTATACCGGACACTTTATCAAGCAGATGCTATAGCATTTCTGCAAGCAATCCATAGGATTGCTGGAAAGGAGGCTCGCAGCATGAGTTCAAGTATGAAGGATCAGAGGGAATCACATAATGGTTTTTTTGCCATGATGGCGAGAATGAAATATATTGAGCGTTGGGCATTGATGCGTAATTCTGCTACCGAAAATATCAGTGAGCATTCTATGGAGGTGGCTATGATTGCCCATGCATTGGCATTGTTAGGAAATAAGCGTCTGGGAAAGCAGTATTTGCCGGAACAGGTTGCATTATTGGGGCTATATCATGATTGTACGGAAATTATTACCGGGGATATGCCTACTCCTGTGAAATATCATGACCCAGAGATTCGGGAAGCATATAAACGAATTGAGGCGGGAGCCGCCAGACGTTTGTTAGATATGCTGCCGGAGGATTTGCGGGATGAGTATCGATTTTACCTGTTGCCAGAGGCAGGAAACACAGAGGAAGGAATCCTTGTAAAAGCGGCAGATAAGTTATCTGCTCTGATTAAATGCATTGAGGAGGAAAAGGCGGGGAACCAGGAGTTTCACAGTGCTAAGGAAGCAGTCAGGCGGTCTGTTCAGAATTTACATTGCCAGGAAGCGGAGATCTTCTGTGAAGAGTTTTTGCCAGAATATTACAAGACTATTGATGAACTTTCCTGATGAAAAATGGGGATGTAAAAATATTTACTTTTTTCAAAATGGCTGTTAGAATAGAGAATAGTGAATATTGAAATTGGGTTGTTAGGATAAAAATTATATTAATAGAATTGTTGGAAAATAACACAGATTGGAATGCAAAGTTCATCAGGAGGAAATAGAAATATGTTGTGGAAAAAGGCATTGTCTAAATGGAAAATATGTATGGGTATGGGGGTGTGTAGTGTATTGTTTGCAGCAGCTCCTGTATCTGCATCGGATACGACTACCATACGGGTAATTTCCACAGCAGATTTACATAGCCAGGTTAGCAGTCAGGACTATGAATCGGCTGGTAAGTCCACCGCAGGCAGTTTGGCACAGCTGAGTACTATGATTCGGAGTGCTAAAGAAGAGATTACAGATGGAACCTGTATCACAGTAGATACTGGGGACTCTATTTATGGGTATGCTGCAGAGTATATCAAGGCAAAAAATGGTGCAGCAGTACAGCCAATCTATGAAGGAATGAGCAAGATCGGTTATGATGCCATTGTATTGGGAAATCATGATTTTGATTTTGGTTATGACTATATTTATCAACAATTAAAGAGTTCTGGATTATCAAATATTTGTCTGGTGTCCAATGTGGTTCGGAATTCTGATGGTAGGGCACCATGGGCGTCCACCAAAATGATTAATCGTACAGTAACGACAGAGCAGGGAAAGCAGGTTCAGGTAAAAATTGGTATTGTGGGAGCAACCAGACCAAGCCTGTCCAATATGTATGACTATGATGGAACTTTAGTGACTTCGGGAATTATTTCCAGCGTCAAAAATAATGCTGCCGCTTTGAAAAAAGCAGGTGCAGACGTGGTAATCGCTATTGTGCATGCCGGTATGGGAGATAATACATCTACGGACAGCGATAAAGATGTCGCTTATGCATTATCAAAATTAGAGAATGTGGACTGTATCATGGCAGGACATGCTCATCGTAATTTTCCGTCTGAGGATGGAAATGTACAGATTTATTATGATTTACCAGGAGTGAATCGCAGTACCGGATTGGTCAATGGCAAGCCAGTGTTGATATCAGCGGATCACGGAAAGGCGATTGGAATTTGTGACCTAAGCCTTAGTATCAATGGTAATAAAGTTCGTGTAGCAGGGGCAAAACCTATGATACGCCGGACTTCGCAGGCAGTTACGCCTGATCCGGTGATTGAGTCTATTAGCAATAAGTACGATGCGGAAATTCAAAAGCAGTATCAGTCAGTGTTGGCGAGTCTGCGCACTGGGGATAGAGTAACCGGATATTTTTCACTATTAGAAGACAATACGATGCTTCAGCTCAATAATGAGGCAAAGATTCGTTTTGGAATGCAGTATCAGTCCACCAGAGAGGGGAAGGCCTATGCTGGGTATCCGGTTATTTCCGCTTCTCGTGTTTATATGGATGGTTCGGAGGGAAAAGACGATTATTTTGATGTGTCTGACAACATTACCTGGGGAGACTTAATGAGGGTGCAGCGGTATGAACACAATTGGAATTATATCTATTGGATTACCGGTGCACAGTTAAAGGAATGGTTGGAGTGGTCAGCTAGTATTTATGCCCAGTCGGGTGAGCAGTTTACCAGTGATTCTATATTGTATCGTTTATCCCTTGCTGAGAATAAAACCAGCCTGATTTCCAATGGCTGGAATGGCAGTTATGGTCAATATGTTCAGTTTGATGGCATTCATTATGAGATTGATGTTACGGAACCAGCGAAATATGACGCTGCCGGACATGTGATTTATGCCCAGGCGAATCGAATAAAAAATCTGACCTGTCAGGGGAGAAATGTTACGAACCAAAGCAAATTTTTGATGGTGTGTAATGAAATTAGTACTTATAATCTGGTACTGTCAGATTTGACAAAACAGAGATTGGTTAAGGATTCCACTAGAAATACTGTGGATTATCTGAAAGACTATATTCAGGAGATGAATCAATATGCTCCGATTGCAGATGAGCCGGATCACAACTGGAAACTATTAGCTGGAGATGAACAGCGTATTTTACGCACTAGTTCTCTGTCTGAATTGTTGGCACAGGCAAGGTCATGGTATCAAAAAACTTTGGGGATGACAGATCAATATGGATATTATTCCGCTGATTTGTCACAGGAGGATAAGGATCAGTATGGCCCCTTGTTGGTTTTAGCACCATCCACTACAGAAAGCACAAATGAGAGTGTTACCATATCTGTTCGGACAGAAGATTCTTCCGGTGTGGCATCCTGCCTTTATTTGGCAGGAAATGTGGAGGAGGATGATCCGAAATGGGAACAGGGAATGGCAGTTATAAGCAATCGGGCTATTGTCCGCAACAATGGAGAGTATACTTTCCAGGCAAAGGATAAGCAGGGAAATGTGACCACACGGCATATCAATATTAATAATATTGATGCGAATGTCCTGCCCGCACCAGAGGTGATGATACCAGTTAATAAAAAGACAGTGGTAACTGGCTATGCCAGAGCTGGATTAACGGTTTATATTACAGTAGCGGGAACGACATATGCAACAACAGCAAAATCCAACAGTACTTTTAGCTATGATGTTGGAAAGCATCGGGCAGGTACCGCAGTATATGTATATGTTCAGGATGGTCAGGGGAGAAAAAGCAAGACGGTTAAAGTGCTTTTCGACAGAACAGGACCAAATCCGCCTACTTTGGATCCAGTAAGCAACAAGACCACCAGACTAACAGGAAAAATTGGAGAGAGCTGTGTTACCATGGTTGCCTATGTGGGCAGCAAGTATGCGTATGTTTCCAGGGGAGGGACAGCAGCGTATCGGGCTAGCCATAAATATGATCCGAATCGTCAGATCATAGAGGTAAATACTACATTATCAAATGATCGATATAGCATTCCGATATCTGCGGTCAATGCAGGAGTCAGTGTTCGGGTGTTTGCGATTGATCTCAAACACCGGGTTAGTATTGTGGCAGTTCGTACCGTTAAAAAGGCAGCACCGAATATGCCGACTATCAACGTTGTATGTGATGCAGAAAATGCCATTACCGGCAAGATACCATTGACAAAGAAAGCATGTAATGTGACGGTTAAGGTTTCTGGTAAAAAATATACTGCTAAATCAGCAAAAAATGGTAAGTTTGAGGTGAAAACACCAAAATTGAAATCCGGTATGCTGGTATCTGTTTATGCCAGTGATAAGAGCAATGGAAAGACTAGAAAAAGTGCATCCGCTTCCTGCAAAGTAGCGTCCAAAAAGAATTATGTGGCAAAAGCAAAGAAAATTATCTCTGTGAAAAAGATCACTTCCAGAACGGTTCAATTGACAGGAAAAGCCAAAAAAGGAACCGAGTTATATCTGAACTATGGCAGTTCTTATTCCAAATTGGATTTGGATAAGAAAGGCAGATTTTCGTATGACTTGCCTCGCGCCATTAAATCTTCGGAACCAGTATATTTTGTAGATCGCCATAAAAATGGTTCCATTATTGCAGTGAGACAGATCAAGGTTAAGGCGGCAAAACCAGGGAAACCACAACTATCTTCTGCGATAACGACCAAATCCAAAGAGATGAAGATTTTATCTAAGGAGGATGCAACCCTGGTTGCTAAAATTGGCAAAAAGACGTACAAGGTAAAGAAGGATTATTATAGTAGTGGGAAACAGGCATATGTATACACAGTAAAATTGCCAAAGGCTGCAGTAGCACAGAAAATTGTATGTTATATGAAGAATAATAAAGGAAATGGTGCAAAGATAACAGTATTGCGTCGGAAAGCCTAGTTTACTTATTTTGCAGTATATGGACGTTGTTTCTGAAAAGAAACCAAGTCGTACCCTGTGGGTATGCCGCAGGGGATCTGGCTGTGTGATAGAAAGGAGATTCTGCCTTGAATGACCGGAAATCATTATATGACATTGCAGAGTTCTATCGGAAAAAGGCTGTGTTAAATGCCAGTTATCAAGGGATGCGTTATCAGATCCGGCGAAAAACATGGATGGAGGGGGAGCAGGAGCAAAACTGTCTCCTGGCAACTGTTTGGCCGGAGCCGTATTGTTATGACAAAACCCCAGAAGAAAAGAGAGAAACCAAAGAGTTTCCCTATGAAGAAGAAAGTCTGGATCAAATTCATGTGTGGCTGTGCGAGCGTTATGAATCTAATCAGGAGTATTGGGAGCAGTCTAGAAGCTGTACAGGGTATGAGGACTAAATAATAGGCGTAATTGTCTGTTTCACGGTTCCGCAGTTATGTCAGTTACAGGAATCTTGCTGCAATTAATAGCTTTGGATCATCTGTAGAAGTTTGTTTTTGATGGTTTCTTTCATCAGGGAATCCGTTTGTTCAATCTTATGGATCAACTCCTGTATTTTTTCGATGGCATCTTCCTGGAGGTAGATACTGGCAAGTGTGGTATAGGTAGAAGAAATATCGCTGTCCAGTTCGATTGCGTATTCTAGAATTTGTTTGGCACGATGGCTATTTCCGTTCTCAAAGCAATAATTTCCCAGACGGTTCAGAGTACGGATAAGTCTGGTATAATTTTGATCATAGGCAGACATTTTTTCAAAATTAGCGATGCCATAGGTCAGCTTGAGGTCCGCATTGGACAGGTTACTTAGGTTGATAATCGGCTGTGATAGTATTTTTTCTAATTCCGTATAAAGATCCCGTTCCTCTTCTGAGCAGTCATCTTCCATAGGAATCCGATCCATATCTACGGTAATATAGTCCAGATCGTCAGGATCTTTCTTGCGGGCAAAATTAGACTGATACTCTTTTTCCCAATAGGCTTCATCCCAGGTGGATACTTTATCTCCCTGTTTGGTCTTGACTTGGAGCCAGATTATGAATACAATAAAACAGATAAAAAAAATCGGCATAGATTTATCCTTTCTATGGGGATACTATATAACAACACCCCATGATCTTTTGTAAATTGATGCCAGTACAAGCAGATAGGAGGCAAATCAGATGAATTTTTTTAACCGTAAAACACAGAAAAGAATTGCGGCAGCAATATGTATCATCGTGGCAATCGCCATGGTTGTTCCTATGGTATTGAATTATCTGGTGCATTAAATGTACTGGTATATTACTAAGTTGGTTATGTTATATAGAGATGAGTAAAGAAATCCAATACTTAACCGCTTTAGCAATAACGACAAAACAGAAAGCAGATATTTTATGAATAGGTAAGATATCTGCTTTGTCTAATTATACAGACTATACATAATAACTGAAAAAAAGTCAAATTTTTACGAAATCTTTGACTTGCAAATTAGTGGTAATTGGGTATCATATATAATGGAGTATGCAAGAATTTTGACAGATGGGAGTGTGTTTCGTTCATGAAAAAAAAGAATAAACTATTATCACTCTTTTTTGTATTAGGATGCATCCTGGCATTATTGGTAGGAATTGGAGCAGAGGTGATTTCTTCTGGTCTTTTTTCCGATACCGATCAAATTTGTGAGGGAGTTCGGATTGGTACAGTTGATGTGGGAGGGATGACAGAAGAAGAGGCTGCTGCAGTGGTGGAAGATCAGATCAATCGAGTTATGGATGTCTCCGTTTTGGTTCAGGTTTCCGGAGAGGAGCTGCAAACATCCGTAAAGGATCTGGGAGTAAGCTGTGATTGGCAGGATACAGTAAATAAAGCATATCAGTTGGGAAAAGATGGCAGTCCGTTTAAGCAGTTAAAAGTAAGAAAGCAGATCAAACTTTCCGGCAAAGAATATGCTTTGCCTTATGAGATTTCGGATGAAACGATTCAGGACTTTGTGGAGGAACGTTGTAAGCCATTTGATATTGCTATGAAAAATTCCAAACTTACCTTTAAGAATGGCAAACCGAAGGCAACAAAAGACCAGATTGGACATGAAGTGCAGGTATCAGAGACGGTAGAAAAGATTCGGAAATCTTTGGAGAAAGCAATCAAAGAAGATCAGTCAGACGCAGTAAAGATTGCTGCTGTTGTTAAAGATACGGAGCCAAAATATACACAGGCAGAGGTGTCGAAATGTGAGAGTCTGCTGGGAACGTATTCTACATCTTTTGCCAGTTCTGCTGCGCCTCGTGCCAATAATGTTAAGACAGCAGCAGGGTATATCAACGGCACTGTGTTATATCCGGGAGAAACTTTTTCAACGATAAAAGTAATCAAGGATAGAACAGAGGCAAATGGATATCAGGCAGCGCCGGAGTATTCCAGTGGTAATGTAGTAGATGGTATTGG
>CAMWKN010000073.1 GCA_947174825.1 uncultured Clostridium sp. | reverse complement strand
AACCGGATCCGTGGTAGTCCCTTTTACCTCTGATACAATGGCTAAATCCTGCCCGGTAATGGCATTAATCACACTGGATTTGCCTGCATTTCTCCTACCAAATACGGCAATATGCAGGCGATCCCCCTGCTGTACCGTCTGCATCCCTGTACTCATATCACAAATCCCCTCCTGTCATCAAATTATTTTACCCAAAATGTTTTAACCACTCATTTTTTGTTACCGGATTTGTCCATTTCCGGTAATCAAATATTTCATAGTGGTCATTTCCCGCAGCCCCATTGGTCCTCTGGCATGAAGTTTCTGTGTGGAAATACCAATTTCCGCACCCAGACCAAACTCACCACCATCGGTAAAACGGGTGGAACAATTCACATAAACACATGCCGAATCCACAGCCTGCTGGAACCGCTCTGCACTGGCATAGCTCTCTGTCACAATACATTCGGAATGACCGGTTGAATATTTCGCGATATGTTCCACCGCTTCCTCCAAAGAGTCCACCACCCGGACAGACAAAATATAATCCAAAAATTCCGTGGCATAATCCTCCTCTGTTGCAGGAACCACAGCATCTCCCAAAATCGCTTTTGTCCGCTCACAACCGCGAATTTCTACCTGATGTTCCTGTAACCGCTCCTGCAATGCTGGCAAAAAGGTTTCTGCCACTGCCTGGTGTACCAGACAGGTCTCCAATGCGTTGCATACACTTGGTCTCTGGGTTTTACCGTTATCAGTAATATCCACTGCCATCGTCAGATCTGCCGTCTCGTCAATATAAATATGGCAATTACCTGTTCCTGTCTCAATCACCGGCACAGTGGCATTTTGAACTACTGCCTGGATCAGTCCGGCTCCACCTCGTGGAATCAGCACATCAATCCATCCATTTGCCTGCATCATCTGGGTAGAAATCTCTCTGGAAGTATCCTCCACCAACTGGATAATATCCTCTGGAAATCCCACCTCTTTCACTGCTTCCCGCATGGTATTCATCAATATCCGATTAGAGTTTATCGCTTCCTTGCCCCCTCGCAGAATCGCTGCATTTCCACTTTTGATGCACAGGGTAGCCGCATCCACTGTTACGTTCGGACGGGATTCGTAAATAATACCCACAACCCCCATTGGAACTCGAATTTTGGTGATTTTCATACCATTTGGACGGGTTGATCCCTGCAAAACCTCTCCAATCGGATCATCCAGATTAATCAGCTGGATACAGGCATCTGCAATCCCCTGTATCCGCTCTGGTGTCAGACACAGACGATCCACCATCACCTCAGTAATCCCATTATCCCTGGCTGCTGCAATATCTTTTTCATTCTCCTGCAGAATCTGTTCTGTATTCTCCACTAACTTTTCTGCAATTCTCTCCAGAATTTTGTTTTTTTCTCCTGTGGCAGCACATGCCAGCCGGCTCTTGGCTGCTTTCGCATTTTTTCCTAGTGTTTCAATATAATTCATCCTTTACCTCATTTCTGTATCAGTATATATGCTGATCACTTGTTGCGCATCTATGTCTTCTATTTACACAGTCACCATGTTAATCAATCTTCTTGGAACAGGCAATTGCCAAAGCGCCCGATCCAATATGACAGGATATGCTTAAAGACAAGGGATCTACTACAATCTCCTCTCTACCGAAATGTTCCCGTATCATATCCCGAAACTCCAACGCCGCCTTCTCATTATTGGTATGCGCTACTTCCAGATGGACATTCTCCACACCACCAAAGCGATTCTGAATATCCTCTTCCATGGCAGAAAGCATTTTTGCCACACCTTTTTTGGTGGTTTTGGCAATGGAATAGGCATCTAATTTCTCTCCCTGAATCTGCAAAACAGGTTTCAAACGTAATGCCGTTCCCAGCGCCGCCGCTGCCGGAGTGACTCTACCGCCCTTTTTCAGATACTTCATGGTATCCAACATAATATAAATACTGGATTCCATTTTGACTTCTTCCAGTTTTTCCCGTATCTCTATCGCCGTTTTCCCCTCTTCCACTAACTGCAGGGCATCTCTGACCGACTGCTTCTGTGTCACGGAAATTCGCTGATTATTGACCACCTGTACCTTGTCATCATAGTCCTGCGCCAACATCAGTGCTGTCTGGCACGATCCAGACAATCCGCTGGACATAGGAATGTGTACAATGGTATCCACCGTTTCCAGCAGATCATCCCAGATCTTGGTCACATCCTCTGGCGAAGGCTGTGAAGTAGAAATATCTATATTTTCTGATAACTTATCATAAAATTGTTCCTGTGTCAGCGTAATGTTTTCATAAAATATTTTACCCTCAATCAAAAATGGCATTGGAACCACAGTAATTCCCCACGCATCTGCTTCCTCTGGCGTAATTCCACTATTACTATCTGTCACTACTGCAATTTTCTCCATCAAGACACCTCTTTTCTACACCATTTTACTAACCGTATTATTATATCTAAAACTACTGGGAATTACAACATGGGAACTACATTTTTGCACTTAAGACCTTTTGATTATTATAAGTACAAAAATTGTAATACAGTGGTAAGCAGATCAAGTAAGCCTACGCTTGGCTCATTGTTTACAAAAAACGAACAGGAATATTCCTGCTTTATGAGAATATTCCTGTTTTGAATCAATATATACTATGAATAGCAACATCCCCTATCATTAGGCTAAACATAGTCCCTATCAAGAACTGCTACGTTTTATGACCTAGAACTTAGCCATTTGCATCGATAAAAAATGTTCCATCACCTGCTGATAATCATACTCTGGTGCAAATTGCTCTGCTATTTTACAAATCGACTCCACCACGTATATATCCTCTTCTAAATCATCTGCAATTTCATCGATTGACTTACTTTTTTTCAATTTTTTGCATATTTGGGATACCAACTTTTCATTATTACCTTCTACACGTCCTTCTGCACGTCCCTCTTCACGCCCTTCTTCAAGTCCTTCCTCTCGACTATCTTCACGTTCTAACATTAACTGTCTGTCAAAAGTATAATCCAGTTTCATGACTTTTACCACCTCCGTCCTCCTACGTATTAAAAACTCCCGCAGGATATTCCTTTCAATACAATAATCAATTGCCAATTCAATGCAATGCTCCAGATTGTCATATCCATTCTCTTTGTGCTTATTCCTGACACAATCCACAAATATCATATACTCTTTTAGAAACGGACACTTCTCTAATAGTTCCTGGTTCTTGCCATAATTAATATTGTACACTGTGCAATTCAGCTCTAATTCCGGATTTTCCACAGGATACTCATAAGCATCCGATAATTTCAATTCATATTGTTCCGGCTGTTCTTCATCTCCATTATAGAATACTGCAAATCTTGGTGTGGGTATCATGATTTGCTTCCTTCCATAAATATTGCGGCCCTTTATGATATCTTCCAATGTCATTACAAAATAAATTAAACTCCGAATCGGCATGTTAGGACATACTGTAGACTGGTGTTCGTAAATGCTCAAATTCATATCTAATACGAATGCAGCATCATTACGAACCGTCAAGGAAATTCCCCTGTCCAATGTACAGATCTCCACCAGAGAAGAATCGGTATAAGCTGATCCATTTACAGCATTATACAATTCCAATGCATTCTGCGGCTCTTCCATTAACATACTAAATACATCACTTTTGTACTCCCTGTTTCCTGTCATAATAACTCCTCCTTTGTTTTGGCACATTGTGTATGTGCTCCCTTGTTTTGATTTGCATGGAACAGCACAGCCTATCATTCATGGCAATGTGCTCCAAAGCAGGAGTGTTCTGCACAAGATAAAATATCATTATCCGGCATCCCCTGCCCTATGAAAATGAATTGGTAATAAAAGCATAGATTTTTCGGATAATGAATGGATCTTCATAATTTTGATAGCGTATCGCTTAGAATATACATATTTGATGTGAAAAACTGCTTTGCGCTGATTATAACATTATTTTATCGGAGATGCAATGTATTCTTAGTTTGATTTTCCCCATTTTTTTCACACACATTTCTAATTGATGGGTAATTTCTGCTAACCTGTCATATAGTGGTTTTTATAGCGTACCACTCTATACACAAACATTTTCCAATATAATGAATAAACAGGAATATTCCCGCTTTATGAGAATATTCCTGTTTTAAGCTAATATTTGATGGGATACTCCTACTCAATACCCAGGACCTTATAATCCTGATCTTCCACAGCCTTTGTCAGAACAGAATCCGGTGTATCCTCTTTTAGGGACACCACTGCGGTTCCTGCTTCATGGCTAACCTCTGCACTTTCCACCTGATCCAGTGCCTCCAATGCCTTTTTGACAGATGCCTCACAATGTCCACACATCATTCCTTCAATCTTCATTGTCTTATTCATTACTTTTTCCTCCTTTTTGCTGGTATCTGCTGCAGTATCCTGTACTACTGCATCCAGACCTTTATTTTTTATTTTTTTATCTCTGCCGGCATCATAGAGACGGCAAAGATTTAATCGAAGTGCATTGGTAACGACGCAAAAGCTGGACAGGCTCATTGCCGCCGCCCCAAACATGGGATTTAATTCCCAGTGAAACAGAGGAATCCATACCCCTGCTGCCAAAGGAATCCCCACCACATTATAAAAGAATGCCCAGAACAGGTTTTGGTGGATATTACGCAGGGTGGCACGGCTTAACCGGATCGCTGCCGGTACATCCCGCAGCCTGCTTTTCATCAATACCACATCTGCTGCATCAATGGCAATATCCGTACCAGCACCAATGGCAATTCCCATATCTGCTCTGGTCAATGCCGGAGCATCATTGATACCATCTCCCACCATGGCAACTTTTCCACGTTTCTGAAAACGACGGATCACACTTTCCTTTCCGTCCGGCAGTACTCCGGCAATCACCTCATCTACGCCTACCTGTGCGCCAATTGCATTGGCGGTTCTCTCATTATCTCCTGTCAGCATAACCACATGCAGCCCCATTCCCTGCAATTCCTGTACCGCCTGTATACTGTCCTCTTTGATTACATCAGCAACCGCAATCACGCCTAAGAGCTTTCCATTTTTCGCAAAGTATAGAGGTGTTTTCCCCTGCTCCGCCAATTGTTCTGCCTGTTTGCGAAGGGTATCCGGTATCTGTGCCTGTTCCGATATAAACCGTTCGTTACCTCCTGCCAGAGAAACTCCCTGGGAATCTCCCAAGGATTTCTCCTGACATATTGCCCGCAAGCCATTTCCAGGTACTGCCGAAAAGTCCTGTACCTCCACTTCCGGCACTCCATGTTCCTGTCCGTAAAGCAAAATCGACTTTGCCAATGGGTGCTCGCTATGCCGCTCTAATGCATAAGCATAATATAACAGATCTTTTTCTGGAACACCGTCTGCTGGAACCAGATCCGTCACCCGGGATTCTCCATTGGTAATGGTTCCTGTCTTATCTAAAGCGACAATCTGCATCTTGCCAGTCTGCTCCAGAGAGACAGCATTCTTGAACATAATACCATGTCTGGCACCCACACCATTTCCCACCATAATGGCAACCGGTGTAGCAAGCCCCAAAGCGCAGGGACAGCTGATCACCAGCACGGAAATTCCCCGTGCCAAGGCATAGCCCATGCTCTGTCCTGCCAGAAGCCACACAGCGATGGTAAGCAATGCAATGCCAATGACTACTGGCACAAAGATGCCGGATACCTGATCTGCCACCTTTGCAATAGGGGCTTTGGTCGCCGCCGCATCACTAACCATCTGGATAATCTGGGAAAGAGTGGTATCCTGCCCTACTCTGCTTGCCTCACAGCGTAGAAAGCCGGATTGATTTACCGTTGCCGCTGACACGGTATCTCCCGTTTCTTTATCCACAGGGATACTCTCTCCGGTCAGTGCAGATTCATTGACGGCACTGCTGCCCTCCAAAACAATCCCATCCACTGGGATATTTTCGCCAGGGCGTACCACGAATTGATCTCCGATTTTAACCTGTTCAATTGCCACCTCTGTCTCTACCCCGTCCCGTACAACCGTGGCTGTGCGAGGTGCCAGTCTCATTAATCCCTTTAGAGCATCCGTGGTCTTGCCTTTAGAACGTGCCTCCAACATCTTGCCCACCGTAATTAAGGTCAGAATCATTGCCGCCGATTCAAAATAAAACTCGTGCATATAGTGCATTGCTGCATCTGCTCCACCATGCAGCTGTGCATCCGTCATAGCAAATAATGCATAGGTACTGTAAATAAAGGCGGCACTGGCACCCAAAGCCACCAAGGTATCCATATTGGGTGCTCTGTGCCACAAGCTACGAAAACCACTGACAAAAAACTTCTGGTTTACCACCATGATAATAACCGTTAACAATAACTGCGTCAGCCCCAGCGCCACATAATTACACGAAAAATATGCCGGCAGTGGCCATCCCCACATCATGGCTCCCATGGAAAAATACATCAGGATCAACAAAAAGACCACCGACACCATTAAACGCTTCCGAAGCAAAGGTGTATCATGATCCTGTAAAGCTTCTAAGGCATCCGACGAACTGTTTGCCTGTGCTTCGCCTGCCGCTCCTTTCTGGGAAGCACCATAGCCTGCCTCCTGCACTGCCCGAATAATCTCCCCCGGTTCTGCATTGCCTTCAATTCCCATGGAATTGGTCAACAGGCTTACCGATACCGACTGTACCCCCGGCACTGCGGACACCGCTTTTTCCACTCTGGCACTGCAAGCGGCACAGCTCATCCCTGTCACTGCATACTGTTCCATTCTCTATCACTCTCCTCATTCCTGCCTAATATAATAAATATTCAATAAACAGTAGGTTAAATTGCTTCATTTTATTATGTTAATAATATTCCTTACTGCACCACTATAAACAGTTCAATGCAATAGCTATGAGATTCCACTCTATTTCAAGCTATCCTATTACTTCATAAGTTTCTGCAGCATCTGAATTAACTCATCTACCGTTTCTTCATTACCCTCTTTAATATCCCTTGTCACACAGGTTTTTATGTGATTAGACAACAAAGTTTTATTAAAACTATTTAGCGCCGCATTAGCCGCTGCCACCTGTGTGAGAATATCCGTACAATAAGCGTCCCGCTCCACCATACCCCGGATCCCACGAATCTGTCCCTCAATCCGGTTCAAACGATGAATCAGATCTTGGTATTCCTTATCAGAACGCTCTTTTGTCCGATTACAACAACATTCTTCCTTTATTTCTGACATAATCATCCTCATTTCTAAACAATTTATCACGAAAGCAGCATACCCTATAGGGG
>CAMWKN010000072.1 GCA_947174825.1 uncultured Clostridium sp. | reverse complement strand
GCATATTTTTTGCAATCTCTAAGAATAAACAGCAGCTCTTCCTTAAAACCGGCAGGTAACCTGTTTAAATCGAATTCAGACTGTGCAATCGCTTTCATCAGAGTTGCCCGAAACCACTCATAGTCACTCTTAACATACGTTGAAGCTACATCACAGCCTGTTAATTTCAATATTTTCTGATATTCTCCCACGAAGGAGCTTGCCATATGCCGATAGAGCCCCTGCATACATATCAGTTTATTATGAATCTCAATATCCGATATTAATCTTGTAAATTCCTGTCTTGAGTAATGCAGTCCATACAAGGAATTTATGGAAGACATTTCCCGATCCCGACGATATCTGTAAAAGGATTTATCAGAGTAATATGCCCTTTTCGCGCATGCCAGAACCTGCTGTGCAAATCCTATATCCTGATACGCCGCACCTTTTGTTTCATTAAGCCATATATTGTTTTGAATAAGGAAATTTTTGTTAAATATTCCTGCCCAGATACTGTAGTCATACGCATAGAGAAAATCATCATTACTTGGATTTAACACAGAATTATATCTGTTAAATTCTTCATGCCAAAGCGGCATTTTCTCATAATACCGTTCCCCGTTTCTAAGGGTATAAAAACAGTCATAATTCGCTTTAATAAAATCCAAGCAATGCGCATCAGCCAGTTTAAGCAGATATTCATACATGTGCTCGTCCACTATATCATCGGTTTCCAGAATTGCTATATATTTCCCTGCGGCCAGCTTAATGCCAAGATTGACCTGATAACCATAACTTTTTATATCGCTGTGTATTAGCCGCATTTTTTTATCGGTATCCGATAAATTCTCATATCTTTTTAAGATTTCCCACGTACCGTCCTCAGAACCTGCATCAATGCATATTATCTCAATATGTTTTAATGTCTGGTTTAATGCCGAATTTATGCATTCTTCAATATAATTCGCAACATTCAATGACGGCATTATTACGGATAATTCAATGTCCATTTCAATCAGACTCCTTTATGTTTATCATGTTATCAACCATTTTCAATACATTTTGCGGTGCCGTCAGCAACGTCATATTCATTGCTTTTGTGCGGTCCAAATTCTCCTTATGTATGCCATTTATCCGTTCGTGCATACCCATCTAAACATTATACACCGGCATATTGATATCTCCGCTTCTTATTCAAGTCCTCCTTTTTAAGTGCCATTCTCTCTTTGTTTCCATTAAGGCATTTTCTAAATTCTCACCAAATACATCCATCGCAAAATATTTCTCATATGTTTTTCCGGCATTCATCCCTATATCGGCCAATCGGTCTTTATTGTTCATAATCCATTCCATTCTCTCTTTTAATGCCTCGTCGTCATCTGCAGGTATGATAAATCCGTTTTCTCCATCCCGGATGAAATCAGCCGTTCCGGTGATGTCGGTGGTTATACATACCTTCCCAAACATCATTCCCTCCGTCATAACAATGGGTAACGGATCTTCCCTGGATGCACATACCACTACGTCAATCTGAGGAAATATGTTATATATTTCTTCCCTTGTAAGCAGTCCTAACATCTTAATTGCTTCTGTCTCGGTACTCATTTCACGAATTTGTTCACCAAACGGATCTTTTCCATATGCCCCGATTATCCAAAACTCTGCATTGGCGTAGTTATCTAATTTATTAACTGCTTTACAAAAGATATCCTGTGCTTTCCTTTCACATACATATCCTATAATGGCAAAAATAAGTTTTTCTTCTTTAATATCCTTTATCCGATTTTCCATATTTCTATCAGGAATGCCATAATGTAATATTTTTTGAACACGATTCGGATAAAATTGATTAAAGTTCTCTCTGGGTATTCTGCTCACCGCATAAATACCTATATTATCCAAGTCATTTCCTGGAACACAGTTCCAATACTTCAGACGCATATCATTAAATATGTCAACAGGTTCGTGAATCCACCACAATGTAGGGCGCACCGAATTTGTTCTAATCGCACTATGCATCATCTGAAAGACATTTACCATAACAATATCAAACCGCTTAATCCATTCCATGTCACAGACATACGGAAGCTCGGGACAGATATTAACGGTAATTCCACTGTTTGTCGTCTCTTCAATGAATTTATCGTCACCGGCCGGAGCAGCCAAAGATACATTATACCCTCTGTTCTTAAGTGCCAAAGCCGCATATGTTACCGCCAAAGAACCGCCATTATAATTTAAATCAGTTGATATAATAAGAATGTCATCCCTGCCATGCCGGTTATCATTTTTCCCCGGGAATACTTCTCTTGTACCGGAAACCATCTCCAAATGGAAAATTTCCCATGGCTTTATCTTGCTTTTGGGTATTCCCAGTTCCATCAGCTGCGCATATATTTCACCTTCATATGTACTCATTATTAATATTGTATCATAATGGATCCCCTTTATATTTTGCGGAGCAACTATCTGAATCCCATCAACTGACTTTCCCCATAAACTCTTATTATTGTCCGTATACGCCACAATCTCAATACCAGAGTATGACATTAATTGCTCTTTTCTGTTTTTATAGAATTTTCCCATGCCGAATATTACGGTTTTCAATAATAACCACTCCCTCATAAGCCATAATTATTATATTCTGCCCCGTTCCAAATTCTTTTTATCTCAATCTTTCTGACACTTTGTAATTACTTTTTACACCGGATTTTCTCTGTCTGATATTCAGTTTATTCATCATTTAACCTTTTCTCTATCTCTGCTTTTAAATCTTTATATAATATTAAAGTCTGTTTGCCTTTGTTGTATAAACTGTTGATTTGCTCCACCACTTCATCACAATATTTTCGTCCCACAGCTACTATAATTATTGTTTCTTCTGTTTTACCCATATCTGCAAACTGTTCAAGCGATATGATTTTATGCTTCCATAGATATTGTCCCTGTTTTTCTTTATCATTATCTATACAGCATACTATCTCTATTCCCACAAAGGTTAAAATTTTATAACACTCTTCACCTAACCTTCCGACACCAAATACAGCTGCATTAAATGTATCTTCTCCATTACCAAGCACCTTTAAAGTCTCAAGCATTGTTTTCCGATCCACATCAAGGCAGCATTTTTTGTATTTATTCATTGACCATTCTTCATCTAACGTACTAAAAGCTATGTCATTTAACGCATATCCATACTGCTGCATATATGGTCGAAAAAACTTAAAATCAAATTTGAACCATGCATGACATCCAAACGGAAGCCTCCTATGATTTAATTCAAAAGATTTTTTTACCTGTTCCTCAAATGAAAAACTTACCGCAACCTCTACCGGCGCAATTTTCAGTCCTTTGCGACTTGCCCAGAATACATCCTCCGGTTCTGAAATATCTCTTACAGATTCATTATCCAATATCCTACAAAAAGCATGAACCTTTCGCAATGAGAACCCTCCATTCCCCACATAAAGATATTTTCTTTCAAGACCGTTAATATATCTATGCCCTCTTAGCCATGGAGCCCCAATATAATCATATTCCAATTTACAAAAATGTAGCAGCTGATCCGAAAAAACAAATGCATCTAATTGATAAATCAGTATGTATTTGTACAATTCAAATCTCTTGTAAAATTCTTTCAACATCATTAGTTGATTATACCCGGCAATTCCGTCAAAAAAATATTTCGGAAATCTCTCCACAGGCAAACCAAACAAATCATTATTTTTAATATTCATTGTCTCAGGGGCAACCAGTATAATAGGATATTTGTTCAATATCCTTTTACATTGCCATAAGGATATCAATTCGCTCCTGCTCATCTCATTTTTATAAACCGGAATGAGTACGGCCACTGTTTCCATAGCAATCTTCTCCTTCTATCCTACATCCCTGGTCTTTTCCTGCCTAAATGTTTTCCACAAGCTAAATCCAATCACTTTGTATCATAAAAATATTCGCACAACGCATCATAAACCGCTTTCCCACGAAAATAACTGTGCAGCTTGGCTGCGTCAAACTTTACCACTTGTAAATCTTTTGAAACTGCATATCCCTGAAAGGCAACGCACTCCACGATTCGAAGCAAATTATCATGGTTGGAAGATATCTTTGACTGATAGAGAAAACATACTGCATCTGCCTGCATCCTGTCTATATGCGCTTTTGTATTTTCAACAGAATACATCTCACAATCATCAACTGAAAATAAATCAATCTTCATCCCAGGATATTCCGATACATATTTTTCATCCCCCCGTCTGCCGATTAAATGCAGATTTCCTGCATAATCGTTGTTGCTTAACAGCTCCAGCAGCCCGTACGTGACTTCCTCTCTGACAGAGCGAATCAATACAATGTTATCTTTCGCATACAATTCCTGTATGCTTACATCTGACATCGCACTATCCCAAATCCCCATTATTCTGTCCACAATTAAATTCCACTGAAATTCGTTTCTCATTCTTTCCATACTATCCCCTCTCCAATGTTAAAAGTATTTCCTCCACTTTCTTTGCCGATTTTTTATATGAAAACTTCTCAGCCTGTGCCTTTGCCTTTTTTTGCAACACGTTCCGATATTCCACATCCTCAAGCAAATGCTCTAAGGAACTGTATACGGACTCTAATTCATACGGATTGCAATAACATACCACATCTCCTCCCACTTCCGGCATAGACGTCGTATCGGACGTTAATACTGCTTTCCCATAATGCAACGCTTCCAGGACAGGCATCCCGAAGCCTTCAAAAAAAGAGACATATGCAAAAACCAAAGCATCCATATACAATACGCCCAATTCGTAATCGCTGACATAATCCGTTAAAATAATGTCTGCCTTGTATTTACTTTGATTGACTTTGTTCAAAATATTACTGAAATTCCATCCCAATTTTCCGACCAACACTAATTGAATATCGGATTCTTTGTTTTTCTCCCTATATATTCCATATGCTTCAATCAATGAAACCAAATTCTTTCTTGGTTCAAACGTGCAAATTGATAAAATATAATCTCTTTCTATGGCAAATTTCTTCCTAACCTCTTGTATGTCCTTATTCGTTACCTTACTGTCTACCAAATCAGATGCAATCGCAGGTGTTGCAATTTCTATTTTGTCCTCCGAAATCCCATAAAAATCTACGATTGTTTTTCGAGTATATTCGGAAACCGCAACGATTTTATTTGCAATATGCGCAGACTTTCTTATTTGAATATCAAACAAATCATACATGCGTTGATTATAACCATGCCATTCCATATTAACAAGCGGCGCTAAATCGTGAATCGTTAATATACTTTTGATACGGCTGTTATTCTCAAACAATATCGGTGCGAAAAAAGAATATACTACATCAATATTTGCCAATTTGCAGAGAAGATACTTCTCTCTCACTGCCTGATCACTCATAAAATTTCTTTCATATAGGCTATGCATCTCAATCATATTTGCAGTATTCAAAAAGTTCTGTCCAAAACAATATTTACAAATTTGTTTGTTATCTATCTTCTCCAATATCCCTTTAGCATACCGTCCGATACCGCTTAATTTTCCTTCATAGCTTGGCAAAAAGAAGCCTATATTCATCACACAATTCTCCTACTCCGTATATTTTCAGAAATCGTCCGTCCCGTTCCGCTTTTCAAGTACAAACATTGTTGAATTATCTGCATTCCCTGTCGAATTATTAGGATAAACTTCCAGTGGAATACAATTATTTTTATACGCAATCTCAAATATTCTCTTTTGCGGCAGCAAATGCATCTCTAACTCACGTCCCATCATCTCCTCAACATATTTCTCATACTCAAATGTATATCCTTTTTTATATGTCGGTACCTGAAACATAGCTATCCCGCTATCTCTGAGCCTTCCCGGCATGGCATCAATTATGTATTCAATAACCGGCGGACAATTATGCTGTAATACGATAATCGTATAAATTACATCCGCAATCGGAAGGGTATTATAATCTTCAACTTTTGAAATCTGTCGGAATTCAACATTTTCATCCATAATATGTTGTTTCGCAATCTCCAAATTTCCCTTTGAAATATCTACTGCTATTACTTTACGAAAGTTTTCTGCAAGAGATTTGGTAATGCGTCCGCATCCGCATCCAATCTCTACAATATCCAAATTTTTCATTTCATTAAGATTATTAATCCTGCCATTTCTTATCAGCGTAACCCCTATGCATGAAGTGTCATATCTCCCGCTATTATAGAAATTTTCGACTACATCTGAATTTAAATTTTCCATCTTGTATTCATCACTTGTTAAAACAGACCAATACGGTTCCTCCTCACCCAATTTTCCCCATACCATCATTGTTTTTTCAAATATCTTTTCCAGTTGCTCCCTGCCGCATTCATCAATCTTTAATTTTTCCTCTGAAAAGCTAAACTCAAGCGGTCTGGGGGAGTATTATATTGCTTTTTGCTATATCCACTATTCTCCCGATAAACTTATCGGCCACTTCTTCCCTGATTTCATTCCATATCCTTTCATTTTCTGAAGCTAACAGCATCACACACCCTTCCGGTATCCTTCCTAAATCATCAAGGCTCAAAATGCTTTTATCCATTTTAGATAACTCATTATCCACTACTGCTATTTCCATAATACCTAAATTTTCATTCAATATTTTTTTGACCATTCTCCCTCTTTGTCCATATGGATAAATAACAAAAGAGTCTATACCTTCATCTACGCATGTCTTTACTTCATGTGTAATCGTTTCTCTGTTTATACGATTCATTTCTGCTTCTCCTCTCTCTTTCCATAATCATCTGCATAAAATCTCATTTCTACCAATAAATCTTCAAGGGATACCATATCAAAGTTCAAATACGGACGAAGCTCGTTGTATCTGACAGGCGCAGTGATAATAATAAGATCAACTTCTTCTTTCACTTCGTCTAATTTAACAACTGGAATTGAAGTCACTATATTTCCTGCTCGTCGGTCAATTCCATACTGTACTTGGACATTACTATTCTTCAATTCATTCAAAAGCAGCCGCCCTAAATACCCCATTCCATATATAGCAATTGTCTTAATGCCTTTTTGCCAAAGATAATCGCCGATTTTTAAGCTATTCTGATATACATCTACCCATTTTAAAAGCACTAACAATTTATCGTGATTTTCAATTTTCTCTATATTTTTAAAATACTGCATCATATTATAATGCTGAAATACCTGTTTCATGACAGCATCATTTTGTCCCATTAAATTATCATTTTTAAGTGCGATTGTCTGCGAATTCTTTATATGTGGATATGGATACGCCC
>CAMWKN010000071.1 GCA_947174825.1 uncultured Clostridium sp. | reverse complement strand
GTCTAGTACGATTCGGGTTGAAGATGCTGGATATATGGAATTACAGATTGGAGCAAACGAACATCAGACTTTGAATGTAGATTTTGCAGGAATAGATTGTTTAACCTTGGGATTGCGGGATAGCGAAGGAACGAATCTGGTTAATGCCTGCAGTGCACATGGGGCTACAACAATGATTACCATTTTGGATGATGCCATTGCAACAGTTTCATCGGCTCGTTCTGCATTGGGTGCTTACCAGAACCGTTTGGAATCAACCCAGAATAGTTTGGATGTCAGCAGCGAGAACTTGACAGATGCTATGTCCCGGATTATGGATACAGATATGGCAGAGGCGATGACGGAATATACACAGCTTAGCGTTTTGACACAGGCAGCTACCTCTATGTTGACACAAGCAAATAATAGACCACAGGAGATTATGAATCTGCTGCAGAGCTAATCAAATGTAAAATAAATATGGTGTCCAAAGCGTATTGCATTGTACATATGATATGCTTTGGACATTTTCGTTGTTTGATACAGAATGGAGGATAGGATGCAAAAGGAGCAGAGAAAAGAGTATACAGCCAGAGTGGCACAGGCAAACCGAACGGAATTGGTGGTAATTATTTACGAATTAATGCTGGATTCCATCAAAGAAGGAGAAATGTGCTATAATGAAGGAGATCCGGATACCGGAGCGGAACATATTTCAAAGGCCCAGGCGTATCTGCAGGAGTTAAAGGGGAGTCTGGATCACCAGTATGAATTGTCTGGTCAGCTGTTTCGACTATATCGTTATGTCAATGAGCAGTTGATCACCACCAAAATTCGTCAGAAGCCAGTTAATTTGGACGCTGCATGCAGTGTGATACGAGGGTTGATGAGTAGCTTTGCAGAAGTAGCAAAGCAGGACACTTCCGGGCCGGTTATGCAAAATACACAACAGGTCTATGCTGGTTTGACTTATGGCAAAGGAGCGTTGGATGAGGTGTTGATGAATCAGGACGAAGGATCCAGAGGGTTTAAAGCTTAGAAGTGAGGTAGAATATGAAACAGGGAAGAAGTGCCGGTATTTTGCTGGCAGTTAGCAGTTTGCCGTCCCCATATGGGATTGGAACATTAGGAAAATGTGCGTTTGAATTTATTGATCAATTAAAGGCGGCTGGACAGAGCTATTGGCAGGTGCTGCCAGTGGGACCTACCAGTTTCGGTGACAGTCCATACCAGTCTTTTTCAGCCTTTGCAGGCAATCCCTACTTTATTGATCTGGATTTGCTGGTGGAGGACGAATTGCTGACCAGAGAAGAAATCCTGGAATATGAATGGGGAGAGGATCCCACCTGTGTTGACTATGCGATTATGTATCATAACCGTTTTCCTTTACTGCATAAGGCATACGAGCGTAGTACACATGAGGATACCATAGGATTTCATAAATTTCAGAAGAAAAATAGTTATTGGCTGGAAGATTACAGCCTGTACATGGCTCTGAAGTTTTATTTTGATGGTAAAGAGTGGTTACAGTGGGAAGAAAATATCCGTTATCGTAAAAAGGATGCCGTAAAGCGGTATCAGGAGCTTTTACATGAGGAGATTGGATTCTGGAAGTTTTGCCAGTATCATTTCTTCCGTCAGTGGAAAGCGGTAAAATCTTATGCGAACCAGAATGGCATTCGGATTATCGGCGATATTCCACTCTATGTAGCTTTGGATAGCGCAGATGTATGGACGCATTCGGATCTGTTTGAATTGGATGAACGTAAGAAACCGATCCATGTAGCAGGAGTTCCACCAGATTGCTTTTCCGCAGATGGGCAGAGATGGGGAAACCCTCTCTATCGCTGGAAGAAAATGGAAAAAGACCATTTTTCCTGGTGGTATGAACGGATGAAAGCCAATGCCAGATTGTATGATGTGATTCGGATTGATCATTTTATTGGAATTGTACACTACTGGTCCATACCGGCAACATGCCCTACAGCCGTAGAAGGTGAGTGGAAAAAAGGACCTGGAAAAAAGTTAACCAAAATTATCCGTAAGGCTACCAAAGGATCGGATATTATTGCAGAAGATCTGGGGATTGTCAGTCCGGAAGTGCGCAAGCTGATTAACCAGACTGGATGGCCGGGAATGAAAATTCTGGAATTTGCTTTTGACGGAGGTGCTTCCAATGAATATCTGCCTCACAGTTATCCGGATGCCAATTGCATTGTGTATGGTGGTACCCATGATAACCAGACTTTGATGGGATATTATCAGAATAAAAGTAAAAAAGATTTGAAATTTTTAATGCGTTATCTGCACATCAAGCAGATAGACCAGATACCAAGGGCAATGCAGAGGGCAGCATACGCCAGCATTGCGGATACGGTTATTTTCCAAATGCAGGATATCTTTGAATTAGATGATCGTGCCCGTATGAATGAACCATCGACGGTTGGTAAAAACTGGCGGTGGCGCATGAGACAGGGAGAGTTTTTGGAACCGGATATCAAGCGGCTGCGAAGATATTGCAAGACCTATGGTCGATAATGAGATAGTAGCGTATGCGATAGTGGTTAAATAGAAAAAGGGGCTGTTCACGATAAGAAAATCAGTGTACAGTCCCCTTTTTACTTTATAGGAAACTCCTCGTTTCCTATAAAGTAAAAAAAAATTATGGTTGCTTGCCTATCTTAGAAATTCTCCCGGATCTGCTCTGCCAGCTTTGCCGGATCATCTGTACTTTCCTTTTGCACCCACTTGATATCGACAGTATCATTCTCATAGCGTGGAATCAGATGCATATGCAGATGGAATACGGTTTGCCCAGCAACTTCACCGTTGTTTTGCAGAATGTTGATGCCGTCAAACTGCAGTGTCTTTTGCATGGCAGTTGCACAGCGTTTGGCAACATGCATGATTTTGGAAGCGTCATCTTCCGGCAGTTCAAAAAGATTCGCTGCATGATTTTTCGGCAGGATAATGGCATGTCCTTTGGAAGCGGGACTGATATCCATGATTACCTTGAAATCTTCATCTTCATAGATGGAATGGGATGGAATCTGTCCATTCGCTATTTTACAAAAAATACAGTTGTCGTCAGTATGTTTCTTTGCTGTACTCATATAGGAACCTCCTTTATTTGGGAAATCATTAAACATCAAAACTGGAACAGAGAATCAAAGCTCCGTACGATTTTGAAATCGCCTTTGGCAGTAATGTCCCCGTTCATAAATGCTTCCTGTAAACTTGTTTGCTTGTGGATGATTGCATCCAACTGGCTGCTTTCTATTTTAATGCTAGCATTGATCGGTGTATTATCCGGGTTTTCATAGGCAGCAGTCAGAGCACCATTATCAACAATAAGGTACAAGATCCGGTTCTGGTCGGTAATATTCAGGGCATAGGCAAGAGAAATGTCAGGAATTCCATGGAAATGCGCCTGCAATTGTCTCACATAGTCATCATCGGAGCCGGGAGCAGGTTCTACACCCAACTCTTTACGGAACATTGCAGATAATTCCTGAAGGTCTGCCTTCTGTGTCTTGACGTAGGTCTCGTCAGAGACATACATGGACAGCTGCTCACTTTCCTGCGGTGTCAGACTGATCAGAGAAGAGCGGGATACTGTCTCCTGTACTACATTATCGCTGGATGGCAAAATGCACATCTTTTTAGAAAAGATACGGTAAAAATTCTCTGCCCGCTTTTCAATAAAGGTGGCATAGGCAGGATTTGTTTCAAAATCTACATGGTTTTCCACATAGGCACAGATTCCATCGCAAGGCAGTCCACCCAACAGATCCCATGCCTTTTTCAGGAATGTAGTACAATCCTGTTCCCCATAGGTGGTGGATAAGACGAGGGGCATCATGTATAGGGTTTGGATGACTTTCTGGTCGCCATAGAGCCAGCAGGCATCCAGAAATTGCTGCAACAGTCCACCGATTCCCAGCCATTCTACGGAAGCTGCTAAAATAACGGCATCCGCATCCTTTAAGGTTTTGGGTAATACGGAGATATTTCGTTTGTCCTCATATAGGTTATAGCGACGAACGGAGATATTCAGTTCCTCTAAAACTTCTGTAACTTTATTCATAACATAGATTGTCGGATCTTCAATTAAACCACGTCCACCGTAGTAGATATTCACATTCATCATTTTTTCTTCCTGCCTTTCTTGTTTCGTGTCAGATTTAGTAATGCAGCACATGGCATTCCGCTAAGGAAACCACCGGCATGTGCCATCACGTCAATTTCCTGACTATTCACACCGCCATAAAAACAGATGGCGACGGCCAGAAGCAGACGGCGGGGATCCACCGATTGTTGCTGTTGCCGCAGATGCCATACCAAAAAGATATAGCTGCCCAGAAGTCCATAAATTGCTCCAGAGGCACCAATGGAGGGCGTGAGATACATATGCATCATATTATAAACCATTGATGTACAGGCTGCAATAAAACCGGTACAAAAATATAAAATCAAAAACCGAAGGTGTCCCATATATTCTTCCATATAGTAGCCCAGAACTGCCAGCATAAGCATATTGTTCAAAAGATGTTCCTCGTCAGCATGGAGAAACATATGGGTAAGCAGGCGATGTAATTCATGGTGATTAAGTACGGGATCATAACCCAGAGCACCGTGTTCGATCAGATAGTATGAACCCTTCATGTTCATGGCATCTGTTACCAGAAATACCAGTACATTGATGGCAACCAGTATGATCGTTACTATTGGTATAAGTTCCAGCTTACGTTGTGTGGATTTTATGTTCATAGATGGACATGCCTCCTATCCATTGTAATTGTAATATTTTTTTGTTTTTTCCTTCAAAATACCACTATTATATACGAAACAAAAAGGTTCGTAAAGAGACTTCTGCTTCAGCCAGGATAGATGCATGAAATAGATGCGCCTATCCTCCTGTTTGTCGAAGTGAGGAAGAAAATGGCGATGAGAGAGACCTGTTCAGATACTATATCAAAGTTTATGATAAGGGAGAAGAACGATAAAGGAGGTAACAATGTGAGAGAATGGTACGAGAATTATGACCTGTTGTTTATTATGGTATTGACAGGGGCGGTGATTGTAGTGCTGCAGTGTGTGGCAGGATGGCTGCTGGGGCGTTTATATCGGGATAGCAGTATGGTAGGTACCACAGAAAATCCATGGATACGGGGAATGATAGGGCGCTATGAAGCGGGATATCAGCTTAAGGTTCCGATTACGGATATTCCTAGTTTTGTGGACAAAAATATTGTGGAATATCGTTTTCAACGTCTCAGTATGGATCAATGGGCGGATATTGGGATCTATGGCGCCTGGATAGAATGTTTTATGATGGGAATCATTACCTTGATTGGTATTTCTTATCAGACATCGTTGTATACCTTTGGAATATATGGGATTTATCTGATCTTGATCCTTGCTATGATTATGGGCTTTGATTTTTTTCTTCGGACACATGCCCATCAGAGAGGGATAAGAATTTATCTTCTGGATTATATGCAAAATACCTTACGTCCCAGAATGGAAAATCATTATCTTCATCCAGAAGAAGAAAAAGCATATCAGCAGGAATATTTTATGGAGGAACAGACAGCAGTAGCCAAGGAACCTAAGGAGGAAAACAGAGTGTTCAGGATAAGCAGGGAAGAACTTTCTGATGAAGAAAAGGAAGCATTGTTATCAGATGTATTAGAAGAATATTTTTAAGCTGGTGCAGAATGTCTAATAGGATAGTGCGATTTGTACCGGAATTAGGAGGAATCAGATGGAGAAAAGATATAGTATATCAGATGCAGCAAGACAGGTAGGAGTGGAAGCGCATGTGCTGCGTTACTGGGAGGAAGAATTGGAGTTTGAAATACCGAGAAATAGTCAGGGACATCGCTATTATCGGGAAACGGATATGACACTTCTCAAGAAGATTAAGGATCTCAAGGAACAGGGATTTCAACTTCGTGCGATTAAGATGCTCATGCCAGATATGGGAAAGATCGAATATATGAGTGGACAGGAGCTCTATTCCCTAAGGGAGGAGTTGAATCAACGGGTACAGATGGAAGAGGAGCAAAAGGCAAGCAGAAGTAAAATGGCAAGAGTCATGCCGATGCCAACGAAACGGACTGTTGAGAGTGGACTGCAAAGTCCATCGCATCATGCGAAATGGGAGCAATTCGAAACACTGATGCGAAATATGATCCGGGATACTCTGCAGGAACAGCAGGAGGCGTCGGAGGAGCGTATCAGCGAGGCAGTTAGTGAGCGAATGATTAAGGAAATGGATTACCTGATGCGGGAAAAAGAGGATATGCAGGAGGGATTTCAGGAGAAGCAGATTGAATTGTTACAGCAAATTTTAGTGGAACTTCGTCCTGTAGAGAAGGAGGCGGCAGCCAGCGGGGAATCTGCCGGTACATTGCTTTCCAAGAAAAAAAATATAAAGACTGGTGATAAGCCTAAAAAGTTTCGTTTTGGTTTCTGAAGCGGAAGAGTTTGTTGAAAAGAATTGCTAATATAAAGCCCCTATCAGTTTATGGCAACTGATAGGGGTTTCATATTTAGGAAGATTCATATTATGGTAAATCATACATGGCTTTAACTTTATTGCGCTATAGTGTGATTTTCTTTATCTGGTAATTTTTTTCGTTTTTTAACTATGATTTTACATTTTGCCCGTCTGCCATTACTTAATGTAGCTGTAATATAAGTGGTGCCAGGCTGCTTTGCATATATCATATTGCCATTAATAAAATCAGCAATGGCAGGATTTTCGGATGCAAATTTCGGTTTTTCATTAGCGATGCTAGGCCGGATAGTAACAGGGATCTTTTTTTTCTGTCCTATTTTCAGTTTGTATTTGCATCGGCGAAATTTCACACTGATTGCTTTGGCGGATGCTTTGATGCGACCTTTATTAGAAGTAACATGATAGGAAAAATCCTGTGTTGCAATAGAGCTGGAAATTGGTGGACGGGAAACAGCTTGCGCCTTACCAGTGTCCAGAGAACCTGCCAACAGACAAAAACCAACTGCAATCATTATCTTATTTCGTTTCATTCCTATCACTCCCTTCTGAGGTGTCCTGTTCAAGTGTAGTAGTATTATAGATATGGTACATGTCAGAATCGTGTCAGTAAAATGACATATTTTTTTCGCAATTGTATGATACAATATTCGCGAAGGCAAAGTGAGACACCAATTAAGAAATCGTTGAAAGTTTATTTTCTAATGGTTTCTTAATTGGTGACGAACGCGTACGCGAGCCATGAAAACAGGTTGTTTTCATGGCTTTGCTGGAGCGAATATATATGAGGAGGGATAC
>CAMWKN010000070.1 GCA_947174825.1 uncultured Clostridium sp. | reverse complement strand
GAAAGACCAATATATTGGAATCCATCTTTGTCTGTGGAACTACCAATTCCCATAAGGGAAGTAAAGACCGGGAAATGATCCGGATGGGACAGGAGGAAGCACATATTCGTATGATTCTTCACAAAAAAGAATTGTCTCATCGCATTGATATGCATTTGCGGAAAAGTAAAGGAAAAGGTATTGCAATTGATGGAATACCAATTAAACGGTCTAGTGAATTAATGGGATATTTACATGTCATTTTCTTTTCTCCGGAGGACATGCGGATTATAAAAAATGGTCCGTCAGAACGAAGGAGATTTATGAATATGGAACTTTGTCAGTTAGATCATATTTATTTACATGATTTGGCAGAGTATAATAAAGTGTTGAAACAACGGAATCATTTGTTAAAACAGATCTACTATCAACCTTCCCTCAAAGATACACTGTCTGTATGGGATGAAAAATTGATAGAGTATGGAAAACCGATTATTTCCAGAAGGAGATCATTTGTTCAAAAAATGAATGAACTGGTATTTCAAATATCTGGTAGATTAACCGGTAATAAAGAAAATATCTGTTTATCTTATGATCCTGATGTAGAGGAGGATAATTTTGAACAGGAATTGATTGCTTCACGGGAAAAGGATATGAAATTCTATTCCACTAATGTAGGTCCACACAGAGATGATTTATGTTTTACCAATCAAGAGATGGATCTTCGGAAATATGGATCACAGGGGCAGCAGAGGACATGTGCATTAGCATTAAAATTAGCGGAGATTGAGATTGTCAAACAAATGACAGGAGATTTTCCAGTATTGCTATTGGATGATGTGTTATCTGAATTGGATCGAAGCAGGCAAAATTATCTGTTAGATAGTATCCATGATATACAAACGATTGTTACATGTACTGGATTGGAAGAATTTATTGACAGCCGATTGACATTAGATAAAATTTTTCGTGTAACAGCAGGTGCCGTTACCGTAGAAAAATAAATCACAATTTAGTAAATCATAAAAACGAAAGTAATATTGGAGTTTTTATTGTAAATAATTTATGATCCATTGTATTTATGTTAGCTAGAAAACAACGCAGAAATGAGGTTAATATGGGAACAACAGAAGTGAATGGAGAATATGGAGCCGATCAGATCCAAATTTTAGAAGGTTTAGAAGCAGTTAGAAAGAGACCAGGTATGTACATTGGCAGTACTTCTATTCGTGGATTGCATCATTTGGTGTACGAGATAGTGGATAATGCTGTAGATGAGGCATTAGCAGGATATTGTACAGAAATTGAAGTAATTATGAATCCAGATAATTCTATTACCGTGATTGATAATGGACGTGGTATACCTGTCGGAATTAATAAAAAAGCAGGACTGCCTGCAGTAGAGGTGGTATTTACAGTATTGCATGCCGGTGGTAAATTTGGCGGTGGTGGATATAAGGTATCCGGTGGACTACATGGAGTGGGTGCTTCTGTTGTTAATGCTTTATCAGACTGGTTAGAAGTTACTATTCATCAGAATCACAAAATGTATCGTCAACGTTATGAGCGGGGACAGGTTATGTATCCCTTAAAAGAAGTGGGAACCACGGATCATAATGGTACGGAAGTAACTTTCTTGCCGGATAAAACTATTTTTGAGGAAACCATTTTCGATTTTGATACCCTGCGTCAAAGACTGCGGGAAATGGCATTTTTGACCAAAGGACTAAAAATTTCCTTAATCGACCATCGTTTGGAAGAGCCAAAGATACGTTCTTTCCATTATGAGGGAGGTATTAAGGAATATGTCAGCTATTTGAATAAAAATAAAGACGCTTTATATCCAGATGTCATCTATTGTGAAGGACAGCGGAATGATATCTATGTGGAAGTGGCAATGCAGCACAATGATTCCTATACGGAGGGAACTTACAGCTTTGTTAATAATATTACCACTCCAGAGGGTGGAACTCATTTAACCGGTTTCCGTAATGCCCTAACCAAGACATTTAATGATTATGCCAGAACGAATAAATTATTAAAGGATAATGAAGAAAATTTATCTGGAGAAGATATTCGTGAGGGATTATCTGCCATTATTAGTATTAAGATATCTGAGCCTCAGTTTGAGGGACAGACCAAGCAGAAACTGGGTAACAGTGAAGCTAGAGGAGCAGTGGAATCTGTTGTGACAGAACAGTTGACTTACTTTTTGGAACAGAATCCTACCGTTGCAAAAATGATTTGTGACAAAGCAATTTTAGCGCAACGTGCCAGAGATGCTGCCAGAAAAGCCAGAGATCTGACCAGAAGAAAAACAGCTTTGGACAGCACCACCTTACCTGGTAAATTAGCAGATTGCAGTGATAAAGATCCAAAAAATTGTGAAATCTATATTGTAGAGGGTGACTCTGCAGGTGGCAGTGCAAAAACTGCCAGAAACCGAGCAACACAGGCAATCCTGCCTCTGCGTGGTAAGATTTTGAATGTGGAAAAGGCAAGATTGGATAAAATTCTGGTAAATAACGAGATCAAGGCAATGATTACAGCCTTTGGTACTGGTATTGGCGATGATTTTGATATCAGCAAACTTCGTTATGACAAAATTGTTATTATGACCGATGCGGATGTGGATGGAGCTCACATTGCTACATTGATGCTCACATTTTTGTATCGTTTTATGCCGGAATTAATTCGTCAAGGTCATGTTTATCTGGCACAGCCGCCATTATACAAGATTGAAAAAAATAAGGTATCCCGTTATGCTTATGATGATGAGGAACTCAATCAGATTTTGACAGAGATCGGGCGTGATGGAAATAATAAGATCCAACGTTATAAAGGTTTGGGAGAGATGGATGCAGAGCAATTATGGGATACTACCATGGATCCGGAAAAACGTATTCTGCTTCGGGTTAATATAGGGGATAGTTCTGAGGCAGAAATTGATCTGACATTTAATACGCTAATGGGTGACAAAGTGGAACCTAGGCGTGAATTTATTGAAGCAAATGCAAAATATGTAAAGAATTTGGATATATAAAATAGCAAAATGGAGGAACAGATGGACGAAAATATTTTTGATAAGATTCAGGAAGTGAATCTGAAAGATAAAATGGAGACATCCTACATAGATTATGCTATGTCCGTTATTGCAGCCAGAGCGCTTCCGGATGTCAGAGATGGTTTAAAGCCGGTTCAGAGAAGAATTCTACATGCAATGAGTGAATTAAATAATGGTCCGGATAAGCCACATCGTAAATGTGCCCGTATCGTTGGTGATACCATGGGTAAGTATCATCCTCATGGAGATAGTTCTATTTATGGTGCATTGGTTAATATGGCACAGGAATGGAATACCAGATATCCACTTGTGGATGGACATGGTAACTTTGGTTCTGTGGATGGTGACGGTGCCGCTGCCATGCGTTATACAGAGGCTAGATTGAGTAAGATTTCTGTAGAAATGCTGGCAGATATCAACAAAGATACGGTAGATTTTATTCCTAACTTTGATGAGACAGAGAAAGAACCAACTGTATTACCATCTCGTTATCCAAACCTTTTGGTGAATGGTACTTCTGGTATTGCAGTAGGTATGGCTACTAATATTCCTCCTCACAATTTATCAGAGGTTATTAATGCGGTTGTCCGTTTGATTGATGATATCAAAGAAGAAAAAGAAACCACAATTGAAGATATTATGGGAATTATTAAGGGACCGGATTTTCCAACTGGTGCTCAGATCATGGGAACCCATGGTATTGAAGAAGCATATCGTACCGGACGGGGTAAAATTCGTGTAAGAGCTGTCACAGAAATTGAACCAATGGATAACGGCAAAAACCGTATTGTAGTGACAGAATTGCCTTATTTGGTGAATAAAGCTAGATTAATTGAAAAAATATCAGAATTACACCGTGACAAAAAAGTGGATGGAATTGTGGATCTGCGAGATGAGACAAACAGAGAGGGTATGAGAATCTGTATCGAACTTCGCCGTGATGCTAATCCAAATATTGTGTTAAATCAGCTTTATAAACATACCCAGTTACAGGATACTTTTGGTGTAATTATGCTGGCACTGGTTAACAATGAACCGGTTGTCATGAACATTATGCAGATGTTGCAGCATTACCTGAAGCATCAGGAAGAGGTTGTAACACGCCGTACCAAATATGATTTAAATAAAGCGGAAGAGCGTGCCCATATTTTGCAGGGCTTGTTAATTGCATTGGATCACATTGATGAAGTTATTAAGCTTATTCGTGCATCCAAAAATACTGCAGAAGCTAAAAATTCATTAATGGAGCGTTTTGATCTCACAGAAGTGCAGTCACAGGCAATTGTAGATATGCGTCTGCGTGCACTGACTGGTTTGGAACGGGAGAAAATCGAAAATGAATATGCAGAATTGCAAAAGAAAATTGAAGAATATAAGGCAATTTTAGCAGATCGTAAGATTCTGTTAGGAGTCATCAAGACAGAGATTCTGTTAATTCGTGATAAATATGGCGATGAGAGAAGAACTTCTATCGGATATGATGTATTTGATATTTCCATGGAAGATATTATTCCAAATGAAAATACCATTATAACTATGACGAAATTGGGATATATCAAACGTATGACTGTAGATAATTTCAAGAGTCAGCATCGTGGTGGTAAGGGTATCAAAGGTATGCAGACCATAGAAGATGATTATATTGATGATATGATTATGACATCCACTCATCATTATATTAGGTTCTGTACCAATACCGGAAGAGTATACCGGATGAAGGCATATGAAATACCGGAATCCAGTCGTACTGCCAGAGGAACTGCGATCGTTAATTTATTGCAGCTGATGCCGGGAGAAAAAATTACGGCAGTGATTCCATTTAAAGAATATGAAGAAAATAAATATTTATTTATGGCTACCAAGAAAGGTATTGTCAAGAAAACACCGATTATTGATTATATCAATATCCGTAAATCAGGATTACAGGCAATTATTCTAAAAGATGATGATGAATTAATTGAAGTAAAAATTACGAATGGAGAAAAGGATATTATCATGGTTACCAAGCATGGTCAGTGTATCCGTTTCCATGAAAACGATGTGCGTGCTACCGGCAGAACAACCATGGGTGTGATTGGTATGAACCTGACTTATGATGATGAAGTTGTGGCTATGCAGTTGAACACCCAGGGCAAATATCTGATGCTGGTATCTGAATATGGTATGGGTAAATGTACTGATATCAATGAATTTACAGCACAGCGCAGAGGCGGCAAGGGAATTAAATGTTACCGGGTTGCAGAAAAAACAGGTAATGTAGTAGCAGCCAAGATTGTAAATCCAAATAGTGAAGTTATGATTATCACAACGGAGGGAATCATTATTCAGATTATGGTAGATGAAGTATCTGTACTGGGTAGAATTACTTCCGGAGTGAAACTTATTGATCTGGATCCAAAGAAAGAGGTTGTGGTTGCCAGCATTACGAAAGTTAGAAGTACAATAGAGACGGAAACTACAGAGACAGAAAAATCATCCGTAGAAGTAGAGGTTTCTCTGGAGGAAGAGACAGAAACAGTAGATATTGAGAAATAATTTAACGCAGATACCCCATATTAAATTGTGGGGTATCTCTATGTTAGATAAAAAATGGAGGTAGTTATGAGAACCATTACAACAGATTGTATTATTCAAAATATAAAAGAGATGTGTATCGAAGCAAATTACGAATTGTCAGATGATGTCCGCTGCAGGATGTTAGATTCTCTTGAGACAGAAAAGAATGAATTAGGAAAGCAAATTTTGTCACAATTAAAACAAAATCTGGAGATTGCAAAAAACGATCAGATTCCGATTTGTCAAGATACTGGTATGGCAGTAGTTTTTCTAAAAATAGGACAGGATGTGCATATTGAGGGAATGAATTTGGAAGATGCAGTCAATGAGGGTATCCGTCAGGGATATCAGGAAGGATATCTGAGAAAATCAGTAGTAAATGATCCCCTGATCCGTGAAAACACCAAAGATAATACGCCTGGTATCATTCATTATGAAATTGTTCCAGGAGATCAGATTGATATTACAGTAGCTCCAAAAGGATTTGGAAGTGAAAATATGAGTCGTGTCTATATGCTTAAGCCGGCAGATGGAATCGAGGGAGTAAAAGAAGCGGTCATTGAAACTGTTAAATTGGCTGGTCCAAATGCCTGTCCTCCAGTAGTAGTTGGAGTAGGAATAGGAGGAACCTTTGAAAAATGTACGCTTTTGGCAAAGAAAGCATTGACCAGAGATTTGAATACACACAACGATATTCCTTATGTAGCAGAGATGGAAGAAGAATTATTGACAAAAATTAATGAAATTGATATTGGACCAGGCGGTTTAGGAGGAAGTACAACTGCATTGGGAGTTAATGTAGAAGTTTATCCTACCCATATTGCTGGATTACCGGTAGCAGTCAATATGTGTTGTCATGTTAACCGACACCAGCATCGAATTATTTAGTATAGTGTATAAAAGAGTTTGTATTAGATTTTTTATGAGATTATTTTTAATTTGTTTTTTAGTTAAGGAAAACTGTTTAGAAAGGATTATTTGTTTATGGAAAAATATATTACTACTCCCATTACGGAGGAAATAGTTTCAGAATTAAATGCAGGAGATTATGTTTATATTACAGGGACAATTTATACTGCCCGAGATGCAGCACATAAAAGATTATATGAAGCTTTACAAAAGGGAGAAGAATTACCTATTGATTTAAAAAATAATACTTTATATTATTTAGGACCGTCTCCTGCCAGAGAAGGACAAGTCATAGGATCTGCAGGTCCTACTACCAGCAGCCGTATGGATAAATATACTCCTCTTTTATTGGAAAAGGGATTAAAAGGAATGATTGGTAAAGGAAAACGTTCCCCGGAAGTGATTGATGCGATGGAAAAAAATCATGCCATATATTTTGCAGCAATTGGTGGTGCAGGTGCTCTGTTGTCAAAATGTATTAAAAAGGCAGAAGTCATTGCCTATGAAGATCTGGGTACGGAAGCAATCCGTAAATTAGAAGTAGAGAATTTACCAGTCATTGTGGTAATAGATGATAGAAAAAGTAACTTGTATGAAAGATGAATTTGTAATATAATGTAATTAATATTTTGGTGTATTGTTTTATAAATGATGTGATTTTTTAAGAAGGGTATTGAAATTATGTCAGGATATCATAAAATTTTACATACATACATACATACATACATACATACGTAATAATTGCGTCTTTTTATTATGTGAGCAATATTCTAAAAAACAAATATGCGAATCCAAAATGCTTATTTTGATGAAAACATCAAAATAAGCATTTTTTGTTTAGCTATTAGAT
>CAMWKN010000069.1 GCA_947174825.1 uncultured Clostridium sp. | reverse complement strand
GAATAATAAAGAACAATAACATGGTGCTGATAACGGAACTGCCACCATAACTAACCAGCGGCAGTGTTACTCCGGTGGAGGGAATAAACTTCGTCACACCACCAATGGTAAGAAAAACCTGAAAAATGTATTCCATTGCCAGCCCCAACGCCGTTAATTTATAAAATCGCCTGGTCATCTTCAATGCAATATTGACAAACATAATAAAACAGCTAACTTCCACCAGAATCAGGCAGATGGCAAACAGACCACCCAATTCTTCACAAATCGCCGAAAATATGAAGTCAGTAGTGGCTACCGGAATCTTGTAGGGCATTCCTTCCCCCAGTCCCATGCCAAACCAGCCTCCGGTGCCAATGGCAAACAAAGAGTGCGCCACCTGATAGCCATCCGAGTTAATCGTACTCCAGGGATCCTGCCAAGCCTGTACCCGGACCTGTACATGATGAAAGATTTTCCAGCCTCCCACTGCTGCCACCACGCCCAGTACCGACGCCGCCAATAGATATAACGAATTCTGACTCGCCACATATAATATCAATGCATAGGTAAAAAAGAAAATCAATGCCGCACCCAGATCTTTTTCTGCTACCAGAACCAAAACATGTAACGCCGCCACAGCAGAAACCTTTACCACATTCAAAAATTCTGTGGATTTTGCCAACAAGGCAGCAACGAAAAAGACATAGATAATTTTCACAAACTCGGATGGCTGCAGAGCGATACCGCCAAAACCGATCCAGTTTCTGGCACCATAGTGCTCCTCACCGATGACAAACACCAATGACAGAAACACAATTCCCAGAACCGCATAAATCCATCCAAAGCGGTCAAAATAGGAAAAACGCTCAATTAACCAGGGAATAAATAATCCAATCACTGCAATGACACCAGCAAATACCATCTGTCTTATGGCGCTTGCCGGACTCAGACGTTCAATCATCAGAAAACCGATGCACAATAGCATCAGCATATTGTTCATAACCATCTTGGACAGATTGCGGTACACATATAAATATGCCTTGTCCACCAGAACCAGAAAAATTACCTGCGTCACATAAAATCCCAAAATCTGTACCGACAGGCTATTTAAATACAGAACCAGTGAGCAGATAAAGTGAATCACATACATGATGGTCTTCTGCCTCTTATAAATTCTGTCCTGCCTCTCGATATTTTTTCCAATAAATACCGTAAAACAATGCCATGTATAAACTGCAAATAAGATAATGATAATGTATTTGGACGCCTCAACCACAATAGAATGCAATACGCCA
This sequence comes from uncultured Clostridium sp., assembly GCA_947174825.1. Next base: position 6,091 of record CAMWKN010000069.1, on the reverse strand, counting down.
ATCCAGTTCAGGTCGCCAAACATCCCTATCAGCTTTTTGGCTGCCTCTCGTTTATTCATCCTCATCCCCCGTTTCTCTGTATCAGATATCTCATCATCACGATATAACTGACATTCTCCATATAAGTCTGTCGCTGATATGATATCTCGATCATCCCACCTGTAAATTTCATACGCTGGCAGGAATTAATATACATCCTGTTCATAATGCCCTATCTCAATCTGCTCTGGAACATGCCCCGCCAAAATCCGCCGTACCTGTTCCGCCGTCTCCACAGTAAACTCATAGCGCTGCTGGCAAAAACCTTGCTGACCTAATGTCTCTGTCTCCCGCTGAATCGAAAAAGGCAGCCCCTGATAAATGATATTATAACAGTATTTGCAATAATTGACAGCCAAAAAACGGCGTTTCTTCTCTCCCTGAAATGGCAACTGCCTGCAAGCATCCTGCTCCGTTCTCTTACAGTGCCCGGTATTGCAAGCAAGACATTGTGCGGAAACCATCAAGGGAATATGCCCATAAATAATAACCTGCTGTAGTTCTTTATGTGCTGACTGCTGCCATTCGCTGCCTGTCAGCTCCCATGGCAGTGTTGTCTGACGAATCCCCTGTTCCTGCCACCATTTTTCCGCTTCCCGGTTCATCACATAGAGACTGGCATCTGTCCGAATCTGCGATAAGGATGCTCCCACTACTTCCTGCAAAAAACTCAGAGATTCCATATTCTGAATCAGATATGCATCCGGGTGGATTTTCCAAAAAATCCCTTCCTGTCTGTCATACTGTTCTGCATAGCGCTGCCATGTCTGATTTCGCCAGATCGCAGGCATCCCCAGAACCAGCCTTTTACCAGAATCCCGTACCTGAACAGCTGCCCTTTCCAACTCATCATCTGTCATCTGATCCATCCGCAGAATAAGCTCCTGCACCGTTTTCTCAGATAAAACCAGCTGCAACTGCTCCCATGTCATAATAGCTGCGCTATAAACTGGCTCTTTCCCCTGCACTACCCCTGTCGTATGTATATCGTTCTGCTGCGCTGTATTCTTGGCATCATCACTACCAGTTTCTCCCGTTATTGACATTAGCTCCGTGTTATCTTCAGCACGCTTCTCATTTATCTGCATCCTTTCGATAACATCTCCGCTCTCCGGCTTCTCCAGTGCGGTTCTCCGGCTGCCAGACAATAATGCATTTTCCAAGTCCTGCAAGGCAGCCCGTCTCATCTTCTTTAACATGCCCACTGGTAAAAAAATACTTCCCCGAAGCACAATCTCCAAGTCCTCAAAAGAAAACTTACTGTCCCCGGTTTGACATAAGGCTTTTCGCACGGACTCCTCTGTTGCCGGCTGTTTCATAGCTGGTGAAACCACATCACCGCTAAAGTTTATCGTGCAATCAAGACGGCTAAGAGTTAAGGTACATGCCTTTCCCTCCTCCGCCACAAAAGTTCCACTGATCGGCAGTGAATCTTCCACCCCAAGATAATTTCTATCTATCTCATCCAGTAATTGCTGATGTCTGGTACGATATACCCCATCTCCCACACGGATCCGGCATCCTCTTTGATAACGGGCAAGAACTTGATCTCCACATCGGCTGCCCGTACCAACTGTATATTCATAAATAGTCTTTCCGGCAGAATCACGAAATTCTACCACATCCTGCGCCACAATCTCTCGTTCCAAACGATACACCACAGAGCGGGCATCCACTGACACAACAGTACCCACTTTCACACCGCCATGACGAGAACGCTTCATAGCCAACATGCTGGCAGATTCCATTTTCCTGTTATCTCCCATGCCAGCTTTCCCCTGCAAATAACCGCTGGTAAAGCCCTCCCTGTTATACAACTCTGCCAGTTTCCGCCTGTCATCCTGCCACTGTTCCTGATGTTCCTGCTGCCACTGGTGAAACCCATCCTGCCCCAATTCCTGGTAAAGATCCACATAATAGCGATAAAGCGAAGTGACAAATGCTGCATATTCCGGTCTCTTCATTCTGCCCTCAATCTTAAAGGAATTCACACCAGCGCAGATCAGTTCTGGAAGATACGACAAATTACATAATTCCTTTGGACTGAGATAGTATCCCGGCTGCCCCTGACCATGATAAAGCATCCGGCAAGGCTGTGTACATCTGCCACGATTTCCGCTACGCCCTCCCTGCATACTGCTAAATAAACACCGTCCGGAATAGCAGTAACACAAGGCACCATGTACAAAAACTTCCAATTCCAGATCGGTATCCTGCCGCATCTGTTCCAGTTCCCCCAAAGAAAGTTCCCTCGCTGGCACAATTCTGGTAATTCCATATTGTTTCAGGCGATCCATTCCCTTCCCCATAACTAAATTCATTTGCGTACTGGCATGCAGATCCAGATCTGGAAACCATCGATGTAATGCCCTTACCACACCCAGATCCTGTACGATGACAGCATCTAATCCAGCTTCATAAAATGGTTTCATATAATTATAAAGCGAAACCTGCAATTCCTGATCCTTTAATAGAGTATTAACCGTAAGATACAATTTCACACCATGCAAATGGCAATACTCGATTGCCCGAATCATCGTCTGGGTATCCGGATTATCTGCATAAGCCCTGGCACCAAATTGCATGCCTCCAATATAAACAGCATCGCAACCCGCCGCAACTGCAGCCTGTAAACCAGCATAGGAACCTGCCGGCGCCAAAATTTCCGGTTTCTCTTTCATAACTGTACTCATGCAGCAAGCCTCCTTTTGCAAATAACAAATATACCAATATCTATGTTGCTCATAGCACAAACAATCCTTGACTAAAACACGGGGTTGCCACAGGAAACAATGCAACATATACATCTTGATGTTTCCTGTGACAACCCTGTATTTGTCCACTCATTTTTATCTACGTCTGGATTTCCGGGATGATTTTTTACTTTTGGTTTTTCTTGTCCCAGCATTATTTGTATTACCGTCAACAGATGAATCTGCATTTTCCTTCTGGTTCGTTTCTTCTACAGCAGTGCCGATAATGGTATTTTCGGAATCAGCAGTTTCAATAATTCCATTATCCGTTTTTGTCTGCTCTGCCGTTTCCTGTTCCGGTTCCACATGTGCCAGCTCTGTCTGTATTGCCTCCAGATCTCCCTCCTCTGCATAGGAAGATAATTTCTGCAGCAGTTTCTTCTGCTCCTCTAACTCTTTCTCCAATTCTTTTTTCTTTGTCTGGGCACGCTGCTCCGCTTCCTGTACCATCTTCAGCCGCTTTTCCAGTCTGGTCAGTTCCAGGCGGCTTTTTTCTTCATTCTGGGAAGCCTGCTCATACTTTGCCTCCATACGGATCACGCTATGCTCATCTTCATTTTGTTGCACCTTGATCTGATTGGATTCCTCTACCAACTTGTCCATTTTGGACTGCATGGATACCAGCTCATGCTTCATATCAAAGATTTCTCTTTCTTTATCCTGATATTCTGCCCGTACTTCCTGCAATTCCTCCATAGCTTTATAATAATCGTCCGAAAGATTAATCGCCAATAGTATATTCTTCATATCAACGTCCAAGGTTGCATAGCCCTCTTGTTTCCGAAACTCTGCAAGTTTTCCATTGATATGCGTGGCTATTTTCTGAATATACTCACTGCCTTCCACTCCACTGATCGTATACTGTCTGTCTCCAATCAGCACTTCCACATCAATTGCTTTACTCATACTGATCCTCTGTCCTTTCCTCATCAGTAGCTACTTCAGATTCTGAAACATCCTCTGTCTCTGCTTTATCGGACACAGGCTCTACACCAGTCAATTCCGCCTTGTTTCTCCTGATAATATCCAAATGTCCACTCAATGCCGTTTCCAGTGCACGAGAATTATTCATAGTACTCTCATATGCCCTGGCAATGGTCTTTTCTGCCATTTCCAACATATCTGTCGTATAATAAACAGCACCATTCAAGATCTCATCTGCCTGCCTTCTGGCTGCTTCAACAATACGTTCTGCCTCTGCATTTGCCTGTGCAATGGTACCATCTGCCTGCTGATATGCCTCCTGCATAATGCTGTGTTCCTCTACCATCGCCTTATATTGTTCCTGTGCTTCCAGCAGTAAAGCGGATGCTTTCGTCTCTGCATCCTCCAGAATCTTATCCCGCTGATTCAGAATCTTTTGATAGCGTTTGATCTCATCTGGTACATCTCTGCGCAAATCATCCAACAAATCGTATAAATCATTCTTTGACACTACGACATTCGTACTGGAAAGAACCTGCGGCTTACAACTTTCAATAAATTCATAGATGTCCCCTATCTTCTGCTCAATTCTACTGTTCATCTGCATATGTACCTCCTTGTAGATCAAAGCTACCCTTATCCCTGTCTATTTTGTCTGTAACCACTGATAAACTGACTCTGGAACCATTCCCCGAATATCTCCATGAAACGCCAAAATCTCTTTGACGCCACTGGAACTGATATAGGAATATTCTGGTGCGGTTGCCAAAAAAACGGTATCTGCCTGTGTATATAAATGGTAATTTGTCTGTGCCAAAGGAAGCTCATATTCAAAATCTACTGCTGTACGCAATCCACGTACTACAGCAGTGGCTCCTGTCTTCTGCACAAAATCTACCAGCAATCCCTCAAAAGGTTGTACGCTAACTCCCGGCATTTCTCGAACCAATTCCTCTAATAATTCAACCCGTTCTTCTAAAGTTCCTAAGGGGTTCTTGGATACATTAATCAGTACAGCAACAACCAATTCATCAAACATTCGGGCTGCACGTCGAATCAAATCCATATGACCCACTGTAACCGGATCAAAACTGCCCGGAAAAACTGCCTTACTCATCACTACATCACCTACTATCTGGCTCCAACCCGCAAAAACACATGCTGGTTGGACTTGTATTCTTTGATTCTCTCTATTTCACAGGGATAATTCTGCATATAGGAGATATCGGTATCCAGAGAAGTCTCCACAATAATTAAAGTATCCTTCTTCACCAGAGAAGATTGCAAAATAAATGGAACAATTTTTTCTTCCCATTTTTTGCGATAGGGCGGATCCATAAAAACAATATCAAAGGGTTTTCCGATCTGATCAAGCCTTCGCAATGCCTGCATCACATCCATTGCCATGACAGAAGACCGATTCTCCATCCCGGTATGTTCCAGATTCTCCCGTATGCAACGTAAGGCTCCTCGATCAGATTCCACCAGAACCGCCTCGCCTGCTCCTCTGCTCAAGGCCTCCACTGCAATACCACCACTGCCGCTGAATAAATCTAAAAACCGGCTTTCTGGCACATCCCATTGTAAGATATTAAATAACGTTTCTTTGATACGATTGGATGTGGGTCTGGTATTGTTCCCAGAGGGAACTACCAAACGAAATCCCCGCACAGAACCTGCTACTACCTTCATAAATTCTCCCATTTGCAATGCAACCTTGCAACACCTTCGGTCTTGCTCGGTCACAGGCAGTCGCCTTATAACCACAGATAAGGATAAAATTGTCTGCAAGCAGGCATTTTATCTTTATCTGTGGTTGCATTGCTCGTTGCTTTTGTGAATTATACCATATCGCATGTGCATGGTCAATCTTGCACAATATCGTCTTTTAGTATTGTCATAAGCATTTCCCTGCTAGGATGTGACTGGGTAATCAAACGATTTGCCTGATTCATAACAATTTTTTCAAACATATTACGGATCCCTCTGGCATTACCAAATTCTTCCTTTTGTTCGGGATCCATCTGTTCCAACCGGTGTCCAATAGCTTCCTTTGCATCCTGTTCAATGGTCAGACCTGCATTTGACGCCATCACATCCAAAATTTCCAGCAACTCCTGATTGGAATAATTTGGAAAATTTATAAACTTATTAAAGCGTGACACCAGACCGGTGTTACATTTCAAAAAGGATTTCATCTCCTCCGTATATCCGGCAACGATAATAACCAGATCATCCCTATGATCTTCCATCAGCTTAACCAGGGTGTCCACTGCCTCCATACCAAAATCATTAGGTACATCCGGATTGACCAGAGCATACGCCTCATCAATAAACAATACGCCTCCCACAGCTTGGTCCACCAGTTCATGTAC
>CAMWKN010000068.1 GCA_947174825.1 uncultured Clostridium sp. | reverse complement strand
CTTTGATTTCCAACTTTTGCAGATCAATGGCAACTCCCTTTTTTAACTGACTAATGCTCTGGATCAGATCCTGGTCAAAAGTCTCCTGCTCCTCTTCGTTTTTCGTGTCGTCATTCTCCGATTTTTCTGTTTTTTTCCGGGCAAAAGATGCCGTTGCCAGCTCCAGATATCCTTGGCTGATTAGTAGCTTAAATCCCGCAAAAAATGATTCCTGTGATTCCGGCAGAATGCGTTCGCTCTCTGTTTTCTCCGGCAATGTTCGGCATGCCACAATCTGGATTTTCTGATATTCCGCTGGTGGATAAAAAATACACAGAAAACGCCTGGCAATGACTTCATAGACACGGCTGGCAGTCAAACTCAATCCCTGCAATGCCCCAAATCCCTGTCCTGTCGGAATAATGGCATAATGATCCGTAATCTGTTTATCATTGACATAACGTGTCTTTTCAATCCCCTTCTGCCTGCCCTCCTGTAAAGTAGCTTCTGCATATTCCCGCAGTAATGGATAATTCCGCAATCCGGAAATATTTTTATGGATCTCTTTTGCTACAGCTGTAGAAAGAACTCTGGCATCCGTACGGGGATAGGTAACTAGCTTTTTCTCGTAAAGTTCCTGTACAATCTTTAAGGTTTCATCTGGACTGATTTTGAAAAGTTTGGAACAAGTATTCTGCAATTCCGCTAAATTAAATAGCAGAGGTGGATTTTTCTTTTCCTTTTTTTTCTCTATTTTATGTATCACAGCTGTCATCGGTTCATAGCTCAAATCCTGACATAGCTGCTCCGCATCCGGGCGTTTTAAAAAACCATTTTCCTTGTATAATAATGGAGATTCCAAATAACGGGAACCGGCTACGCTGCGCCACTCTCCCTCGAAATTCTTTCCCTGATAGGCAAAATTCCCCAAAATACGATAGAATGGTGTTTTGACAAATTCCCGGATTTCCCGTTCTCTGCGAACCACCATACCCAAAACACATGTCATAACCCGTCCTACCGAAATGGCAGACCATTTTCCGTTATTCAGATAATTCATAACAGTTCGCCCATATTTTAAGGTTAATACACGGGAAAAATTAATACCCATAAGATAATCTTCCTTCGCCCGCAAATAGGCCGATGCGGATAGATTATCATATTCGGACAGCGGTTTTGCCTCCAAAATACCACGCTTGATTTCTTCCTCTGTCTGGGAATCAATCCACACCCGGCGCTTCTCCTTCGACTCCGGCACCGCTGCCATCTGATCCACCAAACGATAAATATATTCTCCTTCTCGTCCAGAGTCGGTACAAACATAGATGGTTTCCACATCTGAACGATTCAGCAATCCAGATACAATCTGAAACTGTTTCCGCACATCAGGAATTAATTCATATAGAAATTTTTCCGGCAAAAAAGGCAGGGTCTGGAGAGACCATTTCTTCAGCGCCTCGTCATAGACATCCGGATAACTCATGGTAACCAGATGTCCCACACACCAGGTTACAACATAGTCCTCGGATTCCAGATAACCCTGTCCTGCATTGCCGGATACTCCCAACGTTTTAGCAAATTCCTTCGCTACGCTGGGCTTCTCGGCGATAAATAATTTTTTACTCATAGATTATGTGTTGTACAGTCCTCCTGCTGTTTTCCTCGGATGTAAGCCTGAAATGCCTTTTCCCCAAAGATCACTGCCACAATGGAGACCCCTGCCAGACAAACATATTTCACGATTTTTGTTACATTGACTTCCAAATACATGATCCACTCCTTCTGATAAAAGAGACTATTAAAGCAATTCTAATTCTTCCTCTTCTTCTTTTGTATCATTGCTATTTTCGGCTGCCTCGGACTCTGTACTTTCTTCTGGACTCTCTGCCTCGTCCTCCTCGTCATCAAATCCCATCAATTCATCCATTCTGCGATTCAATTCCTCGGCAGACATAAATCCTTTTTTATTCAAATCCTTGAATTTACGGATAGCACGCAGTCTGGCGGTAGGTGTATCATTTTTCTGCAACTCTTGCTCAATTTCTGTAATCATTTCAGCACCAGATTTTTCCGCTGCCGGTTTTTCAGCGGAAGTTGCATCCTGCTGCGGAGCGGCAGGTGTTGATGCAGATTGTGCTGTAGTTTCGGATGCCGCTTCTTCCTGATCTTCTCCATCCGGATCCACATATCTTCCCCGTCTCTTGAGATAACTGTCGTCTGTGCTATGTCCACAGGCACAAGTCGTAATATAGTTGGCATTGATACGGGAACAAAAAGCACATTCCCAGCCTCCATCCCTTAGAATACCCTGTTCGTACTCCGTATATTCCTCCATTGGTCGGTTTGTATTGGAAACTGGTGCCTTTGGCGCGGAAACTGCTACAGGCTCCTCTGTTACAGGTGGAGCTGCTGGTTCCGGTGCTGCAGGCGGAGCTACTGGTTCTGGTTCTGGCGCTGGTGGCGCTGGCTCAAAGGTAGGCGCAGAAGATGCTGGCTGAAACGCTGGTTCTGCCTCTACTACAGGCGATGCCGGTTGAAATGCTGGTTCTGGTTGTTCTGGTTCTGCTGCAACAGGTTGCGCTGGCTGGAATGCTGGCTCTGGTTCTGCAACAGGCTGTATTGGCTCCTGTGCTGGCACTGCCTGTGCAGGACCTTCTACTGTAATGCCTGCTTCCGTCCATTCCTCATCCTCCCTCGGAACATAACGTCCATGAAGATTTTCGTAACTGTCATCCCGGTTATGGCTGCAGGCACAAGTCGTAATATAGTTGGCATTGATCGTTGCGCAAAAGGAACACTGCCATCCCCCATCCTGCAGAATGTCCTTTTCCCGTTGTGATAAAGACTCCTTGTCAAAAGGGTTGCTCATAATTACACCTCATTTCTTTTTTTGATACCTTCTACCTCATAAATCCCAATTATTATATTTATTCATACAAAGGATAACGGTCTGTTAATCCCTTTACGATCTCTGTTGCCTTCTGCCGATTTCCTTCCGGATCATCAATAATCATGGCAATCGCCTCCGCTACCTGATCCAAATCTGCCTCATTAAAACCTCGGCTGGTTACTGCAGCAGTTCCCAGACGGATACCACTGGTAACAAACGGTGACTGTGGATCATTTGGAATAGTGTTTTTGTTGCAGGTAATATGGGCTGCATCCAACCATTTCTCTACTTCCTTTCCAGTCAATCCCTTATCTGCCAGATCTACCAACATCAAATGATTATCCGTACCACCGGATACGATCTTGATGCCCCTGTTCTGTAATCCTTTGCACAAACTTTGTGCATTTTTGATAATATTTTGTCCATACTCCTTAAAACTTGGATCCAATGCTTCCTTAAAACATACTGCCTTAGATGCAATAACATGCATCAGCGGTCCACCCTGGATTCCAGGGAATAATGCTTTGTTAAAGTTAATCTCTTTTGCAAATTCTTCACTGGACAGAATCATACCACCACGAGGTCCGCGCAAAGTTTTGTGGGTTGTCGTAGTAGTGACGTGTGCATACGGAATCGGACTTTCATGTACCCCAGCTGCAACCAGTCCAGCAATGTGAGCCATGTCTACCATCAGATAAGCACCCACAGCATCTGCAATCTCACGAAAACGCTTAAAATCTATTTTTCTGGCATAAGCACTGGCTCCGGCAATAATCACCTTTGGCTTGCATTCTTTCGCAATGCTTTCCACTTCATCATAGTCAATGAAACCATCATCATTCACACCATATGGAACACAGTTAAAATATTTTCCGGACATATTAACCGGACTTCCATGTGTCAAATGTCCGCCATGATCCAGATTCATACCCATATAGGTATCTCCCGGCTCCATCAATGCAAAAAATACAGTCATATTTGCCTGGGCACCGGAATGAGGCTGTACATTAGCATAGGTACAATGGAATAACTCCATGGCACGGTCTCTTGCCAGATCCTCTACCACATCCACATATTCACAGCCACCATAATATCTTTTTCCCGGATATCCCTCGGCATACTTATTGGTCAGTGTACTTCCCATTGCAGCCATCACTGCCTTACTTACCAGGTTCTCTGATGCAATCAGCTCGATATTCTGTCTCTGACGATTAGTCTCGTCTGTCATGGCTGCTGCTACCTCAGGGTCAAAACGCTCTACTTCTTCCAATGAATACATAATTTCTCCTCATTTCTGCATCAGTATTTATGCTGATGACTTTATTTGTTCATATATTTTAATATATTCTTGAAATGATACCACCAATTGCTACCTTGTCACACAATTTTCGCAATCATGAAATCATATCATTTTACCTCATCAATTGCCTTGCCAATGTCATTTCTCATATATTTATTTTCAAAGGAAACCCACTTTGTTGCCTGATAAGCGTTCTCTCTCGCCTGCTGCAAAGTTTTCCCTTTTGCGGTTATGCCGATCACACGACCACCGCTTGTAACCAGTTCCCCATCTTCCACTTTTGTTCCCGCATGGAAGGCATAATATCCATCCTGCTTGTTAAAATCTTCCGAAAAGGTAATTGGCTTTCCTTTTTCATAATGTTCCGGATAGCCATCGGAAGCCAGTACCACACAAACTGCCGCATTATCTTCAAATTCCAGATTAATCTGATCCAATTTGCCATCAATGCAGGCATTGATCACATCTATGATATCATTCTTCATTCGTGGCAATACCACCTGCGCTTCCGGATCGCCAAAACGGGCATTATATTCCAAAACCTTTGGCCCGTCTTCTGTCATCATTAAACCAACAAACAGAATCCCTATAAAGTCTCGTCCCTCCGCTTTCATGGCATCCATGGTAGGCTGATAAATCTGCTCCTCACAAATCTTTTGAATCTCCGGCGTATAGAATGGACTTGGCGAGAATGTACCCATACCACCAGTATTCAGTCCCTGGTCGCCATCCTTTGCCCGCTTATGATCCTGGGCACTGGTCATCGGTGCAATATGAGTTCCATCACAAAAGCAGAGCACAGATGCTTCTCTTCCTGTCATGAAATCTTCAATTACCACTGTATTTCCAGCATCTCCAAACTGTTTATCTAACATCAAAGTAGCAATTCCTGCTTCCGCTTCTGACTGCGTCTGACAGATCAAAACACCCTTTCCTAATGCCAGTCCGTCTGCCTTCAGAACTACCGGATATTCACAATTTTCCAGATAAATCAATGCTTCCTCTGGAGAATGAAATGTCTCATAATGACAGGTTGGAATATTATATTTCTTCATCAAATCCTTAGAAAAACTCTTGGATCCCTCGATGATAGCTGCATTCTTCCGAGGTCCAAACACTCTGAGTCCCCTCTCTTCAAATACGTCTACCACGCCTCCCACCAGAGGATCATCCATGCCGATGATGGTCAGATCAATTTTCTGCTCCTCCGCAAAATCAGCCAGCTTATCAAATTCCATAGCACCAATGTCCACACATTCTGCAATCTCACGAATTCCGCCATTGCCTGGTGCACAATAGATCTGCTCAACTTTGCTGCTCTGTGAAACGCTCCATGCAATCGCATGTTCTCGTCCACCACTTCCTACAATTAATACTTTCATACAAGTCCTCCTAGCTAATTTATGAAAAATGCGACAGCATTTTTCCAGCGTATTAGTAACTCTTCGACGAAACGCCCTTTTGCGTTTCGTCGATATTAGAGTTTCTTACACGCTTTTATATGGGCAATACCATCTGTAATAACCACTTGTCCAGCCCCAATCAACTCAATTGCCTGGGGAAGAATCTGCCATTCTGCCTGCTCCATAACCCGGCGCTGCAAAACTTCTGGTGTATCTCCCTCACAAACCTCCACAGCCTTTTGCAAGAGAATTGGTCCGTGATCGGCTTCTTCGTCTACAAAATGTACCGTAGCACCAGTAACCTTATTCCCGGCTGCCAATACACTTTCATGTACTTTTAACCCATAATATCCCATACCACAATGGGCTGGTATCAGAGATGGATGGATATTGATAATCCGATCCCGATATACCGAAATCATCTGCTCTGGTATAATAACCAGATAACCAGCAAGTACCACCAAATCAATTTGATACTTCTGCAAGGTTGCTACCATTGCTTCCCCAAAAGCTTTTCGATCCGGAAAATCTTTGGGACCAATATATTCCGCTGGAATACCGGCATCCTTTGCCCGTGTCAGTGCATAGACATCTGGTTTATTACTAATCACTACTGAAATCTCGGTATTATGTATGATACCATTTTCTACAGCATCAATAATTGCCTGTAAATTGGTACCTCCACCTGACACACAAACTGCAATCTTCTGCATAATTTTCCTCATTCCTATTGTAAAACTACTTCTTTATTTCCAGAGATAATCTCTCCCACAATATAAGCTTTTTGACCAGATTTCTCAATTAATGCCACTGTCTGATCGGCATCTGCTGCATCCACCGCAAGCATCATACCGATTCCCATATTGTAGGTATTGTACATCATATCTTTGGCAATATTGCCATCCTGTTGTAGCATTCCAAAAATCGGTGGAATCTCATAACTGTCAGTACGAATCTGTGCCGCAGTTCCCTCTGGCAGCATTCGCGGAATGTTTTCGTAAAAACCGCCTCCGGTAATGTGACTGCATCCCCGAATCGTTACACCGCCTTCCCGGATCGTACGCAATGCCTGTACATAAATCACGGTAGGAGTCAGCAATGTCTCACCCAGGGAACGACCTCCCAAAGATTCAAATGTCCGGTGCAGGCTTTCTCTGTTGATATCAAATACTTTCCGCACCAGAGAGTATCCGTTACTATGTACACCGGAAGAAGCAATCCCCACCAATACATCCCCAGGCTTTACTGTCTTGCCGGTAATCATTTGCTTACGGTCTACGATTCCCACTGCAAACCCAGCGAGATCATATTCATCCACCGGATAAAATCCTGGCATTTCTGCCGTCTCTCCACCAATCAGCGCCGCTCCAGACTGTTTGCAGCCTTCTGCCACACCAGATACGATAGAAGCAATTTTTTCCGGTTCGTTTTTGCCACAGGCAATGTAGTCCAGAAAAAATAACGGTTCTCCACCAGCACAGGCAATGTCATTGACACACATGGCAACACAATCAATGCCTATGGTATCATGCTTATCCATTTCAAATGCCAGTTTCAGTTTGGTACCAACCCCGTCCGTACCAGACACTAATGTCGGTTGCTCCATTGTTTTAAATACATCCATCGAAAATGCACCGGAAAAACCACCTATGTCGGTCAAAACTTCACTGCGCATAGTTCCTGCAATGTGCTTTTTCATTAATTCCACTGCTTTGTAGCCTGCCTCGATGTCAACACCTGCATTTTTGTAGTCCATGTTTTTCCTCCATATATAGTTTGCAGAAATAAGTTTCTACAAAAGTACTGTTTGGTCAAAGATTTCCCCCGTTGGCAAAACCATTTTTACCTGGTTTGCAAACCAAACCAATTTT
>CAMWKN010000067.1 GCA_947174825.1 uncultured Clostridium sp. | reverse complement strand
CAGTGAAGAAGAGCAACTCTGCTTCAACAAATGGCAATCAGAATTCTTCTTCAACGAATGGCAATCAGAATTCTGCTTCAACAAATAATAACAATAGTTCTGTTTCTATTGTTTTAAATCCGACTTCTGCGGTTGTGGATATGGGAGAAACAAAGGCAATAAGTGTGATAGTTACACCAGCATCGAAACAGAATAGTGTCAAATGGAGTTCTTTAGATGCGAATATTGCTACCGTTTCGGGTGGATTAGTAACTGGTGTGTCAGCTGGAACAACTACGATAGTTGCAGAAGTAGATTCTGTTAAGGCCACCTGTATAGTGCAGGTAAATCAAACATATGGCAGTGTGACAGGGAATGTGACATATTATTATAATAAATATCAGGGAAATAAGCCGGACACTGGAACGATGGTATTTTTGATTTCTAAATCAGGTTCTGCTAAAAATATGCCTATTATGAACTCATATGTAATATGGAGTACGGAAAGCACAATGAAACAGTATGAAAGTTATGGAATATACACCACGAAAGTAGATGGTTCGGGAAATTATACTTTCAATAATATTCCAACAGGCGATTATTTGATATTTATGTATTCATCAAAGACAACAAGTGGTACTGCATTTAGTAATAAGGAAGCATATGTAAGTCAAATTGCGTCATCTGTTTCTGGTTATGTAAATGAAACAAATGCGGAATATTTAGGGAAAATAGTAGGATACCAAAAATATCATATTGGAAATGTGACTGTTTCAAATAATAAGACAGTGACAGAAAGTTATGATTTTGGTACTACATATGTATAATTGAATAAACATCGTGATTAGTGAAAGCATCAATTCTTTGTGGATTGATGCTTTTTTGTTGTTAGGCACTTGCCCTATTTTGCAAGCGGAGTTTCTCAACAGAGAAATGTAGCGAAGCAAAAAAATAAACCACTTGCTATGCGAGTGGTTGGGATAGCTTAAACGTTAAGTCTGATAAGCTCCTTTGCTATAATAATGATGGTTCTCCAACCGCATTAAATAGCAAAGGAGCTTATCCATATGAACAACAATAACAGTTTATCACACACTAAAATTCGAAGGTAAAAGTAATCTGCAATGGTAAGGATTCTCTAGAATAAACCGATATATAACATAGGAAGGATGTTATGAATTGGAGGAGAACTATGAGTGCGATACAAAATGCTTTTGCGATAGTGAAAGATTCCGAATGGGAACAGAATCTTAGGAAAACAGATAAGGCTTGGGAAAAGTTCCGTACCAGTTTGCTGGATCCTGCTGAGGATATGAATGAAGAAAAGCGTAAGGCGTATGAGCGGAAGATTAGGGCAAAACTGAAAAGTGGTAAGAGATTGACTTCTCAGGAGTTATCTTATTTACGGATGCACAATCCAGATCTGTATAAGATTGCCATGAGAGTGGAGATGGCGAGACAGGCACTTCGAAATCGCCTGAAATCATGTAAGTCCAAAGAGGAAGTGCAGCAGGCAATATTTGGCCAGATGGAAGTGATTAAGGCCATGAGGGAGGCTGGCGATCCTGCCACTGAGTATATGGAAGCTATGGCAGATCATGAAATAAAGACGTTGCAGGAGAGCAGTGCTTACGCCAGATTACCTGAGAGGACAGAAGACACCTGCAAAAAGAAGAAACAACAGATCAAAGGAAAAGATCCCTTTGAAGAGCAGGACAAGAAGGAAAGACAGCAGGAAGGTGAGACTTACTTTAGCTGGACCTTGTTGTTACAGGGAAGATTTCAGTGTGATAAGATCAGACAGTTGACTGCTGAGATCTTGTAGATAGAACATAGTTTCATAAATCTTATATGACATACGAATTATTCACGGTCGCTCCATTACACAAGTGAAACGATATGGCAAAATTAGTAGTCTTCGTTTTATAGATGTGGTGGAGTGGCTGTTTTCTTTTTGGCTTTTTTTGAATAATTTGATAATATCAAAATAGTGTTAAAAAATGCTACGATTATGCTTGAACTAAGGTCGTCCTTGCCGTATAATAAAACTTACCTTGATAGAAATGATGTTGGGGTCAAAAGCCCCTTCGGGGCAAAACCGACACACATATTGTGTTCGGTTGGTGCGAAGCATCCTTTTGACCCCAGCATCATAGAAATTGGAGCAGTCAACAGATTACTTTATCAAATTATAAAACGAACGCAAGGAGGACAAACTTATGAATTTTGGTTATTTTGATGATGAGCATAGAGAGTATGTCATCACCAAGCCGAACACACCAGCACCTTGGTGTAACTATCTGGGATCCCCGGAGTATGGTGCGATTATTTCCAACAACGCAGGTGGTTACAGCTTTGTAAAAAGTGGTGCCAATGGACGTATTATCCGTTATCATTTTAACAGTGATGATACTCCGGGACGTTACATCTATCTCCGTGATGATGAGACAAAGGATTTCTGGTCTGCATCCTGGCAGCCGGTGGGAAAAGATCTGAATGAGTACAAGAGTGAGGTGCGTCATGGTACTGCATACACGAAGATGTTTGCTGATTATGCAGGCATCCATTCAGAGGCAATGTATTATGTACCATTAAATAAAGTATATGAGGTATGGTGTTGCAAAGTAACCAATACATCAGACAAGCCACGGAAGATTTCTGTCTTTGGCTATGCAGAGTTGTCCAATGACGATAATTATAATCAGGATCAGGTAAATCTGCAGTATTCTCTCTGCACGACGGTAACCAGTTTCCGTGGAAACAAGATTTACCAGCAGATCAATCCAAACTGGTATAAAGGACCAGACGGAAGCAACGGTAAAGAGCGTTTCTTTGGTCTGGCAGGACAGAAAGTAACTTCTTATAACGGTGATAAGGAAGCTTTTATCGGAATGTACCATGATTACGGTAATCCAGTGGCGGTAGAGCGTGGAGAATGCGATGGCGTGTGCAACTACAATGAAAATAGCTGTGGCGCATTACATACGGCATTGGAGATTGCTCCTGGCGAAACCAAAACCATGGCATTTATTTTAGGCCGCTATAAGGAATCCGATGCGGATGCTATTATTGCAGCATATGAAGATGTATCCGTATGTGATAAAGAAATTGATGAATTAAACACATATTGGCATGCAAAATTAAATAACTTCAATATCAATACACCGAGCCAGGCATTTAACAGCATGGTAAATACTTGGAATGCATATCAGTGTTTCTTGACCTTTACCTGGTCCAGAGCGGCTTCTTTCGTTTATTGTGGAGAGCGTAACGGATATGGATACCGTGATACTGTGCAGGATATCCAGGGTGTGATTCATACGGATCCAGAGGCAGCCTTAGATAAGATTCGTTTCATGCTGTCCGCACAGGTGGATAATGGTGGCGGTCTGCCGTTAGTTCGTTTCGATCATGATGAGCGTGCCGGACATGAGGGAACTCCGGATGATCCGGATTATGTAAAGGAGACAGGACATCCGGCATATCGTGCCGATGATGCGCTGTGGCTGTTCCCAACAGTATTCAAATATATTGCAGAGACCGGTAATCTGGACTTCATTGATGAGGAAATTACCTGGTCCAATGTGCCGGAAAAGGCAAGTGTTTACGAGCATTTAAAGAGAGCTATTGATTTCTCTATGAATCATCTGGGACCACATGGACTGCCGGCTGGGCTGCATGCAGACTGGAATGACTGTTTGCGTCTGGGGGCACAGGGTGAGTCTTCTTTCGTGGCAATGCAGTTATACTATGCATTTACCATTATGCGTCAGTTTGCAGAGAAGAAGAATGATACCGAATATATCGCTTATCTGGATCAGACCCAGAAACAGGTTGGAGATAAGATCAATGAACTGTGGTGGGAAGATGACCGCTACAACCGTGGTTTCAAGGAGACAGGAGAACTAATTGGTTCCAAGAAGGATCCGGAGGCAAGTATGTGGTTAAATCCACAGTCATGGGCGGTAATTTCCGGACTGGCTACCAAGGAGCAGGCAGAGAAAGCATTGGAGTCTGTGGATAGAGAACTGAATACGGCATATGGTGCCAAAGTCATGGCTCCTTCCTATGTGGATCATTACTTTGACGGAGCATTAGCCGGATTGTTCCCGCCATCTACCAAAGAAAATGGTGGTATCTTCTCCCAGACACAGGGATGGATTATTCTGGCAGAGGCTCTCATGGGACATGGAAACAAGGCATTCCAGTATTTTGAGGAAAGTTCCCCATCTTCCCAGAATGATCAGGCAGAAATCCGTAAATTGGAGCCATATGTACATGGTCAGTATACAGAAGGTGATGAAAGTCCATTCCATGGTCGTTCTCACGTACACTGGTTGACTGGTACTGCTACCACTTGTATGGTAGGATGTGTAGAGGGTATCTGTGGTATTCGCCCAGATATTGACGGTCTGCGGGTTGCTCCGACGATTCCAAGTGACTGGAAGGAAATGACCATGGAGAAGAATTTCCGTGGCAAGAAACTGGTTATCAAGGTGGAAAATCCTAATGGCAAGGAATCCGGATGCAGCGAGTTCTACATCAATGGAGAGAAGCAGGAAGAGAATTATATCCCGGCAGAGAAGTTGACGGATGTAACTGAAGTACGCATGGTACTGTAAGGTTGGGATTGTCAAAATCAGTTGAAATGCTTATCATAAAAAGCAGATATTCCTGTTAGGAACAAGAATGAGAATAAAGTATGTGCTATTTGTAATGCACAACTGACAAAATAGGAAAGGGTACGAAGTCGATCTGACAAGCACCCTTTCCTATTATATTTTTATAGATCCATTTCTGTAAAATGAATGCTTAGATCTTCATAAATATTGACGTGAATCGGATCCTGAAATGTATATGGTTTTACTTTGAGATTGTCCTGTTCTAATGCATATACAAATACTCTTTCTTCTTCGGGATCAACAATCCAATATTCCCGCACGCCGGCATCTGCATATAAATTTAATTTTCGAATATAATCATGGCTGGCGTTGCCAGGAGAAACGATTTCGATGATCCAATCTGGTGCACCAGTGCAGCCCCGGTCTGTCAGTTTGTCACGGTCACAAATCACACTGATATCTGGTTCCACGATGGTAGGCCTGTCTTCCCATAATTTTACCGCAAATGGGGCAGGATAAACCCGGCAGGATCCACCCTTTGATTTGATATATTGACCAATAATAAGATGCAATTCACTTAATATCGTCTGATGGATTCGGGATGGTGCGGCCTGATTGTAAATTAACTGCCCGTCAATCAGTTCTGCCCGGATATTTTCCGGTAAATTGTAATAATCCTGTTCTGTATCTGGTTTCGTCTGTGCGAGTGACATGGCATACCCCCCTTTTTTATCTTTGTTATTAGCTGGTGTTATTGTATTCGGATTTTGTTAGCTTATTCCATGTGATATGGAAAGATTATAGAAATTATATCACATGCATTGTAACCGTATCATAGCATTTTTGTATTCATAGGTCAAGTGGCGGTTTTTTATGATATAATGATAAGCGGACTGAGCAAGCATGCTTGTGAAGGCGCAACAAGATCATAATGCGAAGCATTATGATATAATGATAAGCAGACCAGAGGAGGATGTGATATGACAAGCTTATTGATTATCGAGGATGATATTGATCTGCGGGAGGGGTTGGCATTTACTTTTCAATCAGAAGGCTATCAGATTTTTGAGGCAGGAACTGTCCACCAGGCAAGACTCTGTCTGAAAAATAATCCAATCCAGGGAATCCTGTTAGATTGTAATCTTCCTGATGGAAATGGTTTTGATTTTTGCAGGGAGATTCGGAAAACTTCTGGAATGCCCATCATGATGCTGACGGCTAGAGATTCCGAACTGGATGAGGTCAAGGCATTGGAATTGGGAGTTAGTGACTATAGGTCAAAACCTTTTTCGGTTGCAGTCTTAAAAGCAATGATACGAAAAATGCAGCATCCCGTGGAGCAGACGATATTACAATCGGGAAATATTACGATTCATTTATCTGACTGCAAAGTGCAGAAAAATCAGAAAGAGCTGGAATTAAGTGCTATTGAGTATAAATTACTCTTATATTTGATGCAGAATAAAGATCAGGTATTGTCAAAGGAACAGATTTTGGAGCAAATCTGGGAAAAGGATGGGCAGTTTGTAGATGATAATATTGTGTCTGTAAACATTAGCAGGCTGCGTGCCAAAATAGAAGATTATCCCAGAAAACCAGAGCGGATTAAGACGATACATGGAATGGGATATCTATGGAAGGAGAAATCGGAATGATGGTTCTGGGTTTATGGGCAGTTCTTGCGACAACTGCATTGCTATTTGTGATAAAGAAGCAACGTGACACCTATCGTAAATTGGATGAAATATTGGTTAAAATGATGGAGGGGGAACAGGTGGCAGCGATGGAATTTGACGAAAGTGCCTTTTCCTTGTTCTCCAATCATCTAAAAACATTGTCGGATAAATTATCCCTTGAGATTGACAGGGCAGACCAGGAAAAAGAACAAGTGAAACAATTGATTTCCAACATGTCGCATCAATTGAAAACCCCCTTTGCCAATGTAATGATGTATGCGGAATTATTGGAAGGGGATAATCTGACAGAAGAGCAGAGAGGGAAGTTTATGGGGAAATTAAAAATGCAGTTGGATAAAATGGACTGGTTGTTGACCTCTCTATTCAAAATGACCAGATTGGAACAAAATGTGATTGATTTTGAAGTGGAAAAGGCAGGAATACGGCAAACCATTCAGAACGCCATTGGTATGGTATATGATAAGGCAGAAAAAAAGAAGATTTCTTTTCAGGTCTGTCCTTTTTCGGATACCCTTTTATGGCATAATCGTGCCTGGACAACAGAAGTGATTGGTAATTTATTAGAAAATGCCATTAAATATACAGCAGAAGACGGGCAGATTGAAATATCTCTGGAAAGTCTGGAAAATTACAGTATCATTCATATCAGGGATAATGGAATGGGAATTGATGAGGAAGATTGTCCGCATATTTTTGAACGTTTTTATCGGGGAAAAGATGCGGAGCATATAGAAGGTTCCGGTATCGGTTTGTATTTATCTAAGAAGATTTTAGAACGGGAACGGGGGTATTTGACGGTAAAATCGGACCAAGGAAAAGGGAGTGATTTTGCTGTTTTCTTACAAAATTGTTAGATTTATTTCTGATCCTGTAGGATTTCTGTAAATCTTATAGAGTATTATTCTTTATGTGCCAAGCTTCAATCGGAATCAAATAGTAGTTTGTTGGTCTTGGGAACATAGAATAAAAGGAGATGAGTCAGATGATTTTGTCAGTAAAAAATGTTAGCAAAGTATATGGAATGGGAGAAAATGCGGTACAGGCATTAAAAAATGTAAATTTTGAGATGGAGCAGGGCGAATTTGTTGCGTTACAGGGAACTTCCGGTTCCGGTAAAAGCACCCTGCTCCATTTGATTGGTGGTTTGG
>CAMWKN010000066.1 GCA_947174825.1 uncultured Clostridium sp. | reverse complement strand
CTATTAAATGATGGAAAAACAAAAATTAGCCGAAAACATTACAATTATTGCCGAAGCCAGTAGTAGAAGGGATTCGGGTAGAAGGAGGAAAGGTGAAAAACTTATCTATTATATTTATGGTACTTGTACTGGCTATGGGTCTTACTGCTTGCGGAGGCGAAAAGCAATCATCGGAGAGGGAATCTGCATCCATAGACAGTGCTCAAACAGCAGAAACGGAGGATATGACAACCATGAAAATGAATGTAACAATAGGAGATCAGTCTTTTACTGCAACATTGGAAGATAATGCTGCTACCCGTGAACTTGTCGAAATGATGGAGGAGGCACCGATATCCATTAACATGGACGATTATTCCGGGTTTGAAAAAGTAGGTGCTCTTGGAAAGAGTCTGACAACGGATAATCGGCAGATCACTACGCAGGCAGGGGATATCGTACTTTACAGTGGGAATCAGATTGTTATGTTTTATGGCTCCAACTCGTGGAGCTATACCAAAATCGGGACAATTGATGACTTGTCCGGATGGGAAAAGGCGCTGGGAAAGGGCAGTATTACTGC
The DNA here is from genome assembly GCA_947174825.1 of uncultured Clostridium sp. The sequence goes on along the minus strand of CAMWKN010000066.1, from coordinate 6,899 downwards.
AGTATTTTCCATTGTAGAATAATAGAAATGTGTTATAGAAGAAATGTCCTTTTAGGCTTTGCTCTGAAAGGGCATTTTCTTATGGAGTATCGATATGTATTTTAATTATATCTATAAATTTCTGAACAGCGGATGATGCCTTATTGGAATACATGATACCGCATGGAATTTCATAATTCCATTCCATCGGCAGCGTTACGAGAGAGGGATGCACTTCTTCCCATACATCCAAAGTTTCCATAAGATAACCCATTCTCTCGCATTCGTTGAATACAGTGACGTCATACGGATTTTGCATATCAATAAGGTGTATATCGGGATGTTTTGTTTCAATCTCTGTCCGCATGGCATCAAGAACCGGGGTAGCGCCTCTTTTTACCAAAAGCATGGCTTCACCGCTTATATCAGCCCAGGTCAACCTTTCTTTCTTGGAAAGCGGGTGCTTTCGAGAAAGGGCAATACAGCAGTGAAATGTTCCTAGCGGCAGAAACTGATGATTTACCATCTGGCTTTCTGTGCCAATGCTGCCGACAATCATATCAATGTCTCCACCAAGAGAATCAAATACTTTGTTAAGCTCGGAGGGGTTATCATTGAATGGAACTATCTCAATTTGAAATGGGTATGTACCATTGTCAATTTCAGTCCATAAATCCGTCAGCGGTTTGCAAGAACGGAGTACAGAAGTCCCTACACGGATAATGCCTGTTTCTTTTCCGGCTATTTCTTTTGCACGCTTCATGGCATTTTCCGCATTTTTTCTCAGCTTTAAAATATCCTGATAGAAAGACTGTCCGGCAGAAGTCAATATCACACCATGATTTGTACGATTAAATAATTTAATTTTAATTCGGTTTTCTAATGCATCAATCTGTTTCATGACGGAAACTTTGGAAAGAAACATTTTTTCTGAAGCCTTGGAAAAACTACCCTCTTCAGCAACAATGACAAAAGTATCTATCTGTGGATGCAGCATAACAGCTCTCCTTTTGCGTTAAGTTTTAGTTAACTCCATTATAACGTTTTGGAGTATTCCGTGTCAATGGCAGGAGAAGTATACTCAATAACAGGAAGGAACAGACATTGTTCTTCTGGTCGTAAGGAGGTGATGGCGTGAAACGGATTATGGTACTGAACGGAGCAGCAAGAAAAAATGGGAATACCGCAGCACTGGTCAAAGCATTTGCAGAAGGTGCTGAAAGTGCTGGAAATGTGATACAGGAATTTTATTTGCAGGATATGGATATCCATGGCTGTATGGGTTGTGAGGGATGCAGTAAAGCTAAAAGGGATATATCCAATCCTTGTGTGCAATCAGATGATATGTGGAAAATTAATGAAGCATTTGAACAGGCAGATGTTGTTGTATTCGCTTCTCCTGTATATTTCTGGACAATCAGCGGTCCCCTAAAGACTGCCACTGACCGTTTATATGCAGAACTCCGGCATCTTGGTTATGACGGCTTTCCCAGAGAGAGCGTATTGCTGATGACAGCAGGAGGAAGCGATTATTCACAGGCACTTACCTGGTATCGTACATTTGAGAGCAATCTTGGTTGGAAAAATCGTGGTGAGATACTTGGTACCGGAAAAACCAAAGAGGCATACAGCCTCGGCAAACCAATCTAAAAGTAGGAAGGGAATTGATTTATGATGAATCGCTCATTACCCGAAGGAACACCATGGAAAGGCATTCTGTCATTTATGTTTCCTGTATTTGCAGGTTTGTTGCTACAACAGCTTTATAATACGGTAGATACTATCATTGTGGGAAATTTTGCAGGCGAAGCTTCCCTTGCAGCAGTGGGAGCCTGCGGTGTTCTTACTATGGCGTTTCTGGCATTGGCAAATGGATTCTCTGCCGGAGCCTGCATTCTGATTGCCCAGCTATTTGGTGCCGGGAAATCGGAGCAAATGAGGAGGCAGGCATCTTCCTCTATCTTGCTTATGCTGGGAATGGGTGTTTTTGCGATCTTTGTTGGTATATTTTCCAGTGGATTTGTACTGGAACATATTATGGCCACTCCTGTCAGCTTACTTGAAATGGCTTCTGCCTATTTCAAAGTTTATGCGATGGGAATGATATTTCAATTTGGTTATAACATCATTGCAGCAGTGTTAAGGGGAATTGGGGATAGTAAAGCTACTCTGTATTTTCTGTTGATTGCAAGTGTCATCAATGTGGTGTTGGACATTCTGTTCGTCTATAATATGAAGATGGGCGTTGTCGGTGCTGCCTTAGCAACGGATATTGCACAGGCAGTGTCCTGTATTGCAGGCGTTATCTATATGATGAAAAAATATCCGATGTTCCACTGGAAATTCAGAGAATGGACATTTGAGCCGACACTGGCAAAACTTTCTCTGAAAATGGGGTTTCCCATGGCATTGCAGCAGTTTATAGTATCCGTTGGATTTACCTTTATCCAAAGAGCGGTTAATAGTTATGGTGAAGCCATGACAGCTTCCTTTTCTGTTGCGCAGAAGGTGGAAACCTACATGATACTTCCAGCCAATGCGCTGATGACTACACAGGGAACTTATACCGGACAGAATATCGGAGCAGGCAAACTGGATCGTGTAATGACAGGCGCTAAGCATACGGTCATCCTCTCAGAAATTATTTCAATCTGTATTCTGGTTCTTGTATATATTTTTGCAGAGCCAATCGTAACAGCTTTTGGACTGGGCGAGGAGGCCATAGGATATTGCACAGCCCATGTACGTTGTATTGCTGTCTGCCTGATTCCATTTGCATCTTACTTTCCTCTGCTGGGGCTTTTTCAAGGAGCAAATGATGCGCTGTATGCAACCTTTGTCGCAACCAGTGCATTGGCAATTAGGGTAGTATCCACATATGCTTTACAGGAGATTCCTGCAATTGGGTATCGGATGGTTTGGTGGAATACAATGTTTGGCTGGGGAGTTGGATTTCTTATTACTTGGACACATTTCTTTCGTGGGAAATGGAAAAAGAAAAGTTTATTATCAAACTCAAAAGAATAGAGTTTTATAGAGAACGCCTTGCAGTAATGCAGGGTGTTTTTGGTGCATGCCTGCTGGTATGTTACTATGCCTATTTGTTATGGATGAATATGTAATATAAGTATTTGTTATTTACCTAAGGTGATGTTATGATGTTAGGGTCAAAAGCCCCTAGTATCATGTTATAGTTAATTTACAAAACAACTAGATACAAAACATTAAAAACAGAAATGGAAGTGAAATGAGTTATGAATAAAAATCTGGAGCAGGAACGTACCATCCAGAACATGAAAGATGCCGGATGTAGTGAAGATACCATTAAACGTTTTTTAATCTGCTATGAGGCAGGCGATATAAAGGGGGAGTTAAAGCTTCTGTCAAATCACAGGCGTGCTTTATTGGATGAAGTTCATAAAGGGCAGAAAGAAATTGACTGTCTGGATTATTTGGTGTATCAGATTGAAAATAAGGCTTGAAGTTTCAATAAGCTCGAATAAATAATGGAATGAAATGGAGGTATGACAATGAATCCGAAAAAAGAAATAAAACAGCAGACATTAACCGGAGAAAGAGCATTGTTTCAGGGAAAAGACTTACAGATTTCAGACTGTGTATTTATGGATGGGGAGTCACCCTTAAAAGAGAGTCAGGATATTGCATTAAATGGCAGTCTGTTCCGCTGGAAATACCCTCTCTGGTATAGCAAAAATATTGTGGCAAAGAATTGTACATGGTTTGAAATGGCACGTGCTGGTGTATGGTATACCGACAATATTTTGGTAGAGAATGCGGTGATTGAAGCACCGAAGAATTTCCGTCGTTGCCATGGGGTGACACTGAAAAATGTTTCATTCCCGAATGCCTCTGAGACATTATGGAATTGCGGGGATGTCAGGATGGAAAACGTAACAGCAAAAGGAGATTATTTTGCTATGAATTGTCAGGATATGGAGCTGGACGGATTTACGTTGACTGGTAACTATTCCTTTGACGGTGCCAAAAATGTGGTGATAAGAAATGCAAAGATGCTGTCAAAAGATGCATTCTGGAATACAGAAAATGTTACCGTGTATGATTCTTTCATTTCTGGTGAATATCTCGGATGGAACGCAAAGAATCTGACATTGATTAACTGTACGGTTGAGAGCCTGCAGGGAATGTGTTATATCGACAATCTGGTGATGAAGGGTTGTAAGCTGATTAACACAACACTTGCTTTTGAGTATTCTTCTGTGGAGGCACAAATTGACAGTAAGATTGACAGTGTGATGAATCCGGCAAGTGGAACAATCCGCGCCGAATATATTGACGAACTGATTATAGAGAAGGATAAAGTTGATCCGGAAAAAACAAAGATTATTTGTGGGAAATCGTCACAGAAGTGCAGAAAAGAATTAAAATTCATTACTAATCTGCCATTGAAACCATGTGCCTGCGAAGTATAAAAGGTTTGAAAGTATAAAATTTAGGGGGAAAATGATGGAATACCGAGTAAACCAGCGGACAGGAGACAAAATTAGTGTGATTGGACTGGGAACCAGTTATATTGCTGGGTCAAGTGAAAAGGAAGCAGTGGAGGCGCTGAGCTATGCTTATGAGCATGGAATCAATTATGCAGACCTTGCAACAGCCGGAGCAAAGACCTTTTCTTATTATGGGGCTGCCCTGGGAAGTGTCCGGAAGAAAATGCACTATCAGGTGCATTTTGGCGCAAACTATGAAACCGGGGAATATGGATGGACTACTGATCTGGAGACGGTAAAGCGGCAGATTGACTGGCAGTTGCAGAGCCTTAAAACAGATTATATTGATTATGGATTTGTCCACTGTCTGGATGAGGATAGTGACTGGGAGGCCTATCAGGAGAATGGTGTGCTGCAATTCTTGCTGGATATGAAAAAAAGAGGAGTTGTGCAGCATATTGGCTTTTCTACGCATACGCCATCTTTGGCAAACCGGGTGCTGGATACCGGTCTGGTGGATCAGCTGATGTTCTCCATCAATCCGGGATATGATTATCAGCATGGGGACTATGCCAAGGGAAGTGCCAGTGAAAGAATGGCATTGTATCAGCGATGTGAAATGGAGGGTGTAGGAATCTCTGTTATGAAGCCCTTTTCTGCAGGTCAGCTTTTGCGTGCAAAGACTTCTCCCTTTGGAAAAGAGTTATCCCAGTATCAATGCATCCAGTATGCACTGGATAAGCCAGGTGTCCTGACGGTGTTGCCGGGAATTCGTAATGTGGAGGATGTAAAGCATCTACTGGGATTTTTTGATGCGGCAGAGGAAGAACGGGATTATTCTGCTCTTGCTTTCTATGCACCTGTGGAAATGACAGGTACTTGTGTATATTGTAATCATTGTCAGCCTTGTCCTGCGGGCTTGAATGTGGGATTGATGAACAAATATTATGACCTTGCAAAAGTTGGAGATACAATGGCGGCAGATCACTATCAGAATATGGAATTCCATGCTGATTCGTGTATTCAGTGTGGACATTGTGAGTCCCGCTGTCCATTCCATGTGAAACAGATGGCGAGGATGAAAGAAATCCATTCTTTTTTTACCAAATAGGAAAGTTCTCCTAATCGATAAAAAAGTTCTGCGAAAATGCGTACTCGTGCGCTGAGCATTAATATTTCATATTTTATCTGGAGGTGATACTATTGAAAAATCATAAAGTGAAAAGATCTTTATTTGCGTTATTACTTGTTATCAGTCTGGTGTCCGGACTGGTGTTATCTCCTGTTTCAGGGGAAGCAGAAACAGCAAAAATATCGGTTAATCTTATCGTAAATGGTCAGACGTTTCGGGCAGTATTTTATAACAACAAGACAGCGAATGCACTATTAAAGAAAATGCCAATGACAATTAACATGAAAGAATTAAATGGTAATGAGAAGTATCACTATTTCGATACAGAATTCCCTACAAATGAAAAGTCACCAGGAAAAATCTCGGCGGGGGATATTATGTTGTATGGATCGGATTGTCTGGTGACATTTTACAAATCGCACCATAGCTCCTATCAATATACATCGGTGGGGAAGATAGAAGATGCATCCGGTTTTGCAAAGGCAGTAGGAAGTGGAAATGTAACCATTAAATTAGTATCAGCAGTCAGTTCTAAAACAGGGATTCGTCTGAAGATAGATAATCGGCTTGTATCGGGAAAGACGATTTCCATAAAGAAGGGAAAAAAGAAAAAGATCAAGGTAATCCTTCCCAAAAAGAAAAATTATAAAATTACCTTTCGTTCTAATAAAGGCAGTATTGCAGCAGTGTCCAAGACAGGAAAAATTACGGCAAAAAAAACGGGAACTGCTAAAATTACGGTAATTGCAAAGTCAAAAAAGGCAAAATATAAAAGCTGGGTCAAAGTGAAAGTGGTTTCCCGGGATAAAAAAAGTGGGGATCCCATACCAAGCAAAAAGCCAGTTCCTGCAAAGACGGGCATTCCAATAGTGCCGTCTAATGCACCAACGATAGCACCATCAGTCAAACCAACAGTATTGCCGTCTGATTCATCAACGATAGCACCATCTGTCACACCAACAGCAGTGCCGTCCATTTTGCCAACAGTAGTGCCATCTGCTTCACCAGCTACAGCACCGACAGAGAGTCCTGCACCAGATACAGGTGCGGTTTCGGATATGTATGAGATAACGCTTCGGGTGGATGGAAAGGAATTTCCAGCTAAGTTATACCAGACAGAGACAACGAAAAGCATTATGCAGAAATTGCCATTATCTATCACAATGAACGAATTAAATGGAAATGAAAAATATTATTATTTTTCAGAGAGTTTTCCGACGGAATCCGGGAGGGTTTCCGAGATTCAAGCAGGGGATTTGAAACTGTATGGTTCTTCCTGTCTGGTACTTTTTTATGAGTCTTTTTCCACTGCATACAGT
>CAMWKN010000065.1 GCA_947174825.1 uncultured Clostridium sp. | reverse complement strand
TATTTACACAGTGGGAGAGCATAGTATCCGTGGAGTAGAGTGGATGAACCGTTTCTTTGGCAGGAAAGCAGGAACATGGGATGATAGTATCATTCCTGCGCCTGTGGAAAAGATGGTTAGGCGTATAGTAGATCAATGCAGTGACAAACAGCAGCAGATTTTGTGTCTGACTATGCTGCTACATGATGTGGCAAAGCCGGAGTGTATGACGGTGGATGAGGAAGGAATCGGACATTTTCATGGGCATTCAAAAAGGGGATCTGCTCTGGCAGAACAGATTATGAAACGGATGACCTTTGATCGGGAAACCATGGATGCCACCAGTCGGTTGATTGAATGCCATGACCGGCAGATCCCACCGGCTGCCAGATCAATTCGCAAGGCAGTGTCTCAGATTGGTAGAGATCTGATGCCTCTATTGACTTTAATTCAGTGTGCGGATGTATTGTCACAGAATCCGGAAACCATAGGACCAAAATTGGATCGGATTCTGGCAGTGGATGAAAAATATCAGAGTATTTTGGAGACCGAAGCACCTTTAAGCATTAAGGAGCTTGCCATATCCGGAAAGGATTTGATTGCTCTGGGAGTGGCGCCTGGACCGCAGATGGGAATCCTGCTCCGTGAGTTGTTGGAAATGGTATTGGAAAATCCGGAGCAGAATACCAGGGAGATATTATTGGAGGAAGTACAAGATAAAATAGGATAATATCTTTGGTTTCCTAAAAATAGGCTTTTATGATGTGAGAATTCATGCTATAATACAATACTAGGGTCGAAAGTAGATAGCAATCCGTAGTATTATGAAAAGTTGCGTAGCAATGTATAGTATTGTGAAAAATGGAATAAAAGTGAGGAAAGAATATGGAGTTAAATGTTCCTTTTTATAAAATGTCAGATGCAATGAAAACACAAGTGTATCTGGATAATCTGACGGTAATCTTTAATCCACAGGCATTATTCAGCGATGGTACCGCAGAGTATCGTATGCCACCGGAACCGGGAATGTATGAGGATGTCAAGTTGCGTTTCCGCAGTGGGCGTGAAAATGTGGATGAGGTTTATCTGGTATTTGCAGATAAGCGTTATCCGATGGAGAAAGTTGCGAATGACAGACTGTTTGACTATTATGAGCATACAGTGAAGTTGGGAACAGAACGGGTGGAGTATTATTTTGAGGTACATAGCGGACAGATGGTCTGCTATTACAACAGTGTAGGAGTCTGCAGCACAGTGGAGAATTATTATAATTTTTCCATTACTCCTGCCTTTACCACACCGGATTGGGCAAAGGGTGCCATATTTTATCAAATCTATGTGGATCGTTTTTATAATGGAGATCCGGATAATGATGTGGAAAAGGACGAATATTTCTATATTGGCGAGGGAACAGACAAGGTGAAGGACTGGGACAAATATCCGGCTTCCATGGGGGTTCGGGAGTTTTACGGCGGCGATATTGCCGGTGTGATGCAGAAACTGGATTACTTGCAGGATCTGGGAGTAGAGGCAATTTATCTGAATCCTATCTTTGTCTCTCCCTCTAACCATAAATACGATATACAGGATTACGATTACGTGGATCCTCATTTTGGCAAGATTGTCAAGGATGAGGGAGAATTATTACAGCGGGATGAGGCAGGAAACCTGATTTGTGATCCAGAACATCCTAACAAAAATGCCAGCCGCTATATTTGCCGGGTGACGGATAAGGAGAATCTGGAGGCAAGTAATGCCTTGTTTGCTGAGTTTGTGGAGGAAGTGCACCGTCGTGGCATGAAGGTCATTTTGGATGGTGTCTTCAATCATTGTGGTTCCTTCAATAAATGGCTGGATCGAGAGTGCATTTATGAAAATGCAGAAGGATATGAAAAGGGTGCCTTTGTAGCATGGGACAGTCCATATCGCAACTTTTTCAAGTTCCGCGAAGATGTTTGGCCTTATAATCCACACTATGATGGATGGTGGGGACATGACACTCTGCCAAAGCTGAACTATGAGGAATCGCCGCAGCTGTTTAACTATATCATGCAGATCGGAAGAAAGTGGGTTTCTCCGCCATACAATGTAGATGGCTGGCGTTTGGATGTGGCAGCAGATCTGGGACAGACAGGAGAGTATAACCACTATTTCTGGAAAGAGTTTCGGCGGAATGTCAAAGAAGCGAATCCAAATGCTATCGTGCTGGCAGAGCATTATGGTGATCCAACAGACTGGCTGCGTGGAGACCAATGGGATACGGTAATGAACTATGATGCTTTTATGGAGCCGATTACCTGGTTTTTAACCGGTGTGGAGAAACATAGTGATGAGTACCGTGGGGATCTGCTTGGCAATGCGGATGCATTTTTTGGATCCATGCGACATTATATGACGAGATTTAATACTCAGTCTCTGCATGTGGCAATGAATGAACTGTCCAACCATGACCATTCCCGTTTTCTGACCAGAACCAATCACGAGGTGGGCAGGACGGCAACCAGAGGACCGGAAGCAGCAGATCATAATGTGGATAAGGCATTGTTCCGTCTGGCAGTTATGATACAGATGACATGGCCTGGGGCACCAACCATTTACTACGGAGACGAAGCTGGTTTGTGCGGATGGACAGATCCTGATAACCGTAGAGCATATCCATGGGGAAAAGAGGATCATGAGTTGATCCGTTACCATAAAGAACTGATTCAGATTCATAAGGAATATCAGGCTTTAAAGACTGGCTCTATTCTGTTTTTGAACGGAGAGTATCAGCTTATTACCTATGGACGTTTTGATACACAGAGCCGGGTGGTAGTAGCCATCAATATGAGTCAGGAAACCCGCCATGTGGACATACCAGTATGGCGTCTGGGTGTGGATAAAGATAGTCGGATGGCATGTGTGATGATGACATCCACAGAAGGTTTTTCCAAGGTGACAAAAGTATATACCCAGGATAATGGATTTTTGCATTTGGATTGTCCGGTAGAATCTGGTATGATTCTCAAAGAAATTCATGAATAAAAGAGTTGAAGTATCACTAACACATGACAATACCATGTGAAGTGATACTAAATCAACTCTGCAAGAATTGCGGAGCAATTCTTGATATGGCATTTATATTATTAGAGCATAAAAACGGTGGTCATAGATAGACCACCGTTTTTAAGTTTACTATTAAATTTGCCATTTTAGATGTTGAGGTCAAAACGACGTCCCATAGGAGCAGTCTTTTCTTCCGGAATTTCATCCCAGTTCACATTGCGGATCTTATCCAGTAATTCCTCTATGCTTTCTGCCTGAACGGTAGTATGTTTGTCAATCTGTGGCAAATTGGTATGGAATCGATCCGCTTTCGCTGCATCGATCCATTCTTCTCGTTGCTGTTTAGCAGCTTTTTTGTCAGCTGCCGCTTTTTCTTCCGCTTTGTTTTCTTTGATTTTTTCGATCCGATCTTTCTGATTCTGGCTCATTTTCTCCAGTTCAGCAAAGTAGGATACTTTACCATCTGTGTTGATGGTAACGCCCAGGCTCTTGACACTGGTTTCGCCATTTTCCTCTAACTGGCTCTGCAGGCTTGTCAGATTTTGTCTGGCATCGTCCAGGAGTGATAAGGTTTTGGTTTTTACCTCTTCATTATTTGCCATCTCCTCTAAATCATCAGGATCAATTAATACAGAAAAAGCTTTATTTCCCTGTGATAAATACTGCTGTGCTTCCTCATCACTACTATAGTCAGCTACCATAAAATCCATATCTGCATATTTTGCTTTTAATTCTTCTAACAGTGCTTTTGCCTTATCGCTGAGCTTTACATTGTCTGCAACATTAGCCTTGTTAGCCTGTTTCGTTTTGTTAGCCTGGTTATTTTTCGTATTTGTTTTATTTGTCTTGCTTCCTGTCTTCTGATTTCTGACCTGGTTCTGTGCCATGTTCTGATATGTGCCTAATCCGTTAATAAAACTCATAATGACCTCTCTTTTCTGCGTTGCATTTTGCATACTTTGCAATGTCTTTGCCGCAACGCTGGTGCAGACATGCAGAGTGAAATATAAAATTCACCCATAACCTCCTGTTAACAGTATCACTGCAGAAATAAACCAGTACTTTCTGCAGTAATGCGTCATCCATGACATAAATATATCACGCAAAATGTTCTAACTCTTATATCGTCAAAAATTTCAAAAAGTTTAATGCTTTGTGCGGAATTGCAATCGGGTATGGAGTATGATATATTATTATGATGGAAGTAATCGTGTTACGGGGTGGTAGCCTCCCATTTTTACATAAGAGGGGAGGTGGTGCAGATGGAGATGTTTTCATTTCAGGATTTAATCCTATTTGCGACATTTTTAATCACACTGCTTGCCTATATAGATAGGATGAACAAGCGAAAATAAATAAGCCTACCTTGTACTTGGCGGTCTAGGTAGGCTTAAAAACTTATCACAGAGGTCAACCACTTTGTGGGCGATTGCTTCTCTTTCTGCTATAATAACATATGTCATTACGGTTTTCAAGTGTTTTTAAGAGATAGTCTTTTCTACTAGGAGGAAACAGATATGTATCAATACATATTTTGGGATTGGAATGGAACCATCATAGATGATGTAGGGGTGGCGTTAAATGCAGTAAATCAGATGCTGCAGGAGCGGCATTATCCTGAAATTACGATACAGCGTTACCGGGAATTGATGGATACGCCCATCATTCATTTTTATGGGCCGATTTTTGATCTAGAGAAATATCCTTTTGAAGAAATTGCGGATGAATTTCATCAATTATATCAGGATGGGAATCCAAAACCATATAGTGCGATACCGAATTTGTTGCAGCAGTTTCAGGAACAGGGCAGACACCAGATTATTTTATCCTCTTCCCAGCGAAAGACGATTTTAGCTTCTTTGGATACATTGGGATTTCAGAAATATTTTGATGCTGTTCTGGGGGCAGATGATATTTATGCCCGAAGCAAGGTGGATCGGGCGTTGGACTATCTGCAGCAGAAACAGATTGCACCGGAACAATGTGTACTCATTGGGGATACGGTACACGATTATGAGGTGGCGGAAAGTATGGGAGTTGCCTGCGTTTTGTTATCCTGTGGACATGATGATGGAAAGCAATTGCGAGAATGTGGCTGTGTGGTCTGTGAGAATCCTCAGCAGCTATCAGCAGTTATTTTTTGAGTTTTTCTAGAATTCTGTTTTCGACAGCTGTGTAGTCGTAGTCCTTTCTTTCCCAAAGAGCATATTTGGTATCTCCCTTGTGGTTTTTGAGCGAGTAGTTTTTTTGAAGATAAGTTTCCATGTATTGAGTTATTTTTTTGGAACCTAAATAATTTAGGTGGTCTTTATCTCGGAAATCTGTCTTGAGATTAATTCCAGTCTCGTCAATCAAGTCAAAGAAGTCTATAAAAGGAATGTTCTGATGATCGATCCATCGGAAAACTTGGGAATACAATTGGTGGTCGTCTATTGTATTGGTATGATATGGTGCCCGGACAAGGAGTAATGGAATATCTTTTTTCAGTAGTAATTCTTTAATTTTTAGCAATTGTCGGAAATCATCCGTTTGCTCTAAATCTGTCTGTTTGTCGGAGGTAATGCAGGGGCTAAGATTATTTAATGGATAAACGGTATCAGTGGGGTAATAGCCAAACGTTTGGTATTCACTGATAGGATTTATCATGAGATTGGCAATGGTTATTGGATCAGAGATACCTCGGTCGTATTCATTTTTATATTCCAGAAATCCATAAGCGTCGTAGATGGTCATGTTTTTTGACCAACCCACTTTTTGTGATGTGATGTCCCGGTAAGCAAAGACCTTGTTGATAGAGAGATCTGGTAGGCTTGAGATGCCAGAAGTATAATGCAGTCTGGAATTCTGCACAGTTTCGTCAACGGAGGAGGTGATACTGTGGATATCCAGAACAACCAGTTTCGGCTGTTGATGACGCAAAGCTTCTTTTAATAGCCAGTAGGTATTTTGATAGGATTGTGCAGAGGTAGCCAGAACAGCACTGGTGATACCCGTGTCATCGTATATTTTTTGTGGAATATAGGAACAGTATATATGTGAGGTTCCAGTGAACAAAACATCAACCGTATGATTCGGAAGTGAGAAAAAGAGACAGGCACGTCTGTCTGGATCTTCTGATTTTGTTCCATATACCTGTAGCGTGAGGGAAACCCGTTGAAATAAAATAGATAAAATTAAAACAAAAATAATATATTTACAAATTATGATTATTTTTTCTTTCATTTTGTGCATACCTCCTTTGTTAAAATTGGAAATAAATAAATGCAGAAGAATCAAAGCCAGTACCGTAGTATCCCATGATTAAAACGGAAAATATTAGAAAATATAGGATGCTATAACGTACGATAATATTACAATCAAAATAAATATCCAATAGTTTTCTTTGGTGGTATCGTAGATAGTCTATAAGCCAGATGATGATACCGGCTCCCAGTAAAATGTTGATTTCCGTGTGACTGATTCCGGCATCATATAACCAGTTAAAGTGGATGTGATTCATAGGAAACATGGATCGAATAATATGTAGCCCTGTTCTCAGGCTTTTGCTACTCCAAAAAATAACCCAGGCGAAGTTAACTAATAAAAATGTGATGATAATCTGTATAAAATGTTCTACTTTAGTTCCATAAATATGAAGCATTTTTTTTATTTTGGTACGGATGGGATTTGTCAGTCCGCCAATTACCTGGTAACATCCATGCAGTAGTCCCCAAAAGATAAAATTCCATCCAGCGCCATGCCAGATACCACTGACAAAAAAAGTAGTCATTAAATTGGCATTTTTGCGCAAGGTACCTTTTCGGTTACCGCCTAGAGGGATATAAACATAATTTTTCAACCAGGTTGAGAGGCTGATATGCCATCGTCTCCAAAATTCCTGTATACTGGTGGAAAAATATGGTTGTTCAAAGTTACTTGAACAGTGGATATTCATGGTTCTGGCTATACCAGTTACGATTAATGTATAACCGGAAAAGTCCAGATATATTTGTAAAGAATATAGGATACTTGTTATAAAAAGAGGAAACCCGGTATAATCAGAATAATTTCCAAAAATGTGATTTACCAATGGATTGAGTCGATCAGCTACCACCATTTTTTCAAAAAAACCAAATAAAGAAATGAGACAACCTTCCAGAAATGTACGATGATGAAAGGTTTTTTTGGTTTTTAGCTGTTGCAAAAAAGATTCTGGTGCATCAATAGGACCAGAGGTGATGGTTGGAAAAAAGCTAATGTATATTGCATAATCTAATAAGCTATATTTTGTGTGTAGGGGGTATTTGTAAGTTTCACAGATATAACTAATAATTTTAAAAGTGAAGAAACTGATTCCCAGAGGTTCTAATAGTTTCAGTGCAGGAAACGGCATCACTGGTAAATGGTATTTTGCAAGGAGAGTATCTAAAGAAGATAGGGTGAAATTGTAATATTTAAAT
>CAMWKN010000064.1 GCA_947174825.1 uncultured Clostridium sp. | reverse complement strand
GTATGAGACGGGATGAGACAATTCGGGAATTTGGTCTGGAATTGGTCTCTGTGTCTATTCTGGGGATTTTGGCAAAACCGGATACGCAGAAAGCATTGGAGGCTGCTGCCAGAGAGGAGATCCTGAAACTGCAGGATGATGCAATTTATAAGAGAAGGAATGCAGCCATAGAGCAGGAACGCATGGTGACAGAAAATGAGTTGAATACGGAAATTAAGATTGCAGAAAAGCAGAAAGAAAAAAGGGAAAAAGAAATGGAGACAAAGCGACTGGTGCAGGAGAAACAAGCGGAGTTGGATGCCAGGAAATTACAGGATGATATCCGATTAGAGGAGGAGAATCGCAGACTGGTAGAGTTGCAGACGGAAAACGAAAAGAAAAAGTCAGATGCCAAAGCCTATGATTCTGCGGTGTTATTAAAAACCTTTGCCACGATTGACACAGAGATTGTCAAGGCGTTGGCAGCCAGCGGCATGGACAGCAAGGCTTTGATTGCGAAAGCATTTGTGGAAATTGGAGATAAAGCAGATAAGATTGGCGTGCTGAATGTATCTCCGGATTTGTTAGAAACGTTGACAAATGAGGGATGATAGGAGAGGGTAATGATGGAGCGGGGAATGCACAAAATTGTAATTGTTAGCAGGAAGACCAGATTACAGGAGTTGGTACATCAGTATAATACCGTGGAACAGGCAAAATTTTATATAGAACATATGGGCGTGGATTTTTCGGATTATATTGTGGAGGATCGGCAGTATCATCAAGTTTTGGAACTGGTTCGGGATACGGCAGAGCATTTTGCCAGAGTACAAGAGATTGAACGGCAATTTGTACCAAATATGATTTTTGGAAAACAGGATATTGTCATCGCAGTGGGGCAGGACGGTCTGGTCGCTAATGTGATGAAATATTTAGATGGGCAGCCATTGTTGGGAATTAATCCGGATACCGCCAGATGGGAGGGGGTTCTGCTTCCCTTTGAAGCAAGACAATTAAAAGAAATTTTGCCAAAAGTAATTCAGAGAAAACATCAGGAACGGCAGATTACTATGGCGGAGGCTGTGGCAAAAGATGGACAGAGTATGTTAGCGGTGAATGATCTTTTTGTGGGATGCAGAACACATACTTCTGCCCGTTATGATATTATGTGGAATGGGGAACAGGAAAATCAGTCATCCAGTGGAATTATTATTTCAACGGGCCTGGGTGCCACAGGTTGGTATCAGTCTGTTATGGCGCAGGCAAAACGGATGACAGAACTCTTTGGCTGTGGTAAGATAGTAGATAAGCCGCTTGCTTGGGATGACAGCCGCTTGACATTTGTGGTAAGGGAGCCTTATCCCAGCCGGACAACACAGGTGGGGATTGTATTTGGGAAAATTGAAGCGGAGGATGAATTTCGTGTTATTTCCAAAATGCCGGAAAATGGTGTTATTTTTTCGGATGGTATTGAGGAGGATGCCATATCCTTTCGTGCTGGAACAGAGATTGCGGTACGGATTGCCAAGAGGAAAGGAAAATTAGTTGTCTAGTGTTCCTTATTGAAAAAGATATAAATAGTAAGGGCAGGCTGGTATTGCGGGGGCAGGGTAAGGTGGAATAGGATCAGAAACAGAAATTATGGAGAAGTTTGTTACAAGTGGATGGACAGAAATGAGGAGAACTATGGCAGAGTACCATATGAGTCAGGAAGAAAAGGAATATTTAAGTCAGTACGATATCACACAGTTTGACAGACCGTCTATTGCTACAGATATTGCGGTGTTTTCTATTATGGGAAAAAGAAATCAGACAGATAAGGAAATGGTACAGGATGTAGAAAATTACCGAAAATCACCAGAGAAAAAATTTAAAATATTGTTGATAAAAAGAGCCGCCTATCCCTATCGAGACTGTTGGGCGTTGCCGGGAGGATTTTGTCAGAGTGGGGAAGATGTGTATGAGACAGCAAGGCGAGAATTATACGAAGAAACCCATGTGAAGAATGTATATTTAAGTTTGTGTGGTATCTACGGAGATGCCAATCGAGATCCCAGAGGATGGATTATTTCCCATACCTTTTTGGCGTTAATGGATGGGGAGAAGTCTGATCTGAAAGCAGATACTGATGCCTGGGAAGCCAGATGGTTTGATGTGGATTTTGAGGTAAAACAAAAGAAAAAACTTATTCAGGAATCGACCGCTTTGCTTGAAAATGAATATTATTTAACGTTAAGAAGTACAGATATTGCTGCCACAAATCTAGGAGATGTTTCGTCTGCCAGAATGGCAGCAGAAAATCCTAAGAAAGGAAAAACTGGTTCGTCTGTTTCGGCAGTTGGGGGCGTCAAGGGAAATCAGGAAATATCTTTATCTGCTGTTGTCCGTGAGACAAAGGAATTTAAGAATTATCACGAAACTGTTTCTTATGAGATTATAAAAAATGACGGTTTTGCATTTGATCATGCCAAAATTATTACTTGTGCTATTTTGTCTTTGCGGCAGCAGGCAGAAGCAGATGGAAAAATTGTTTTTGATTTAATGCCGGAATTATTTACCTTTACGGAATTGCAAAAAGCATTTGAAATTATTTTGGATCGGAAATTGCTGGTTGCCAATTTTCGAAGAAAAATGATGCCGTATGTTGTGGAGACGGATCAGATTTTGGAAGGAGCGGGGCACCGTCCAGCAAAACTGTTTCGGAGGAATGTGGAGATGTTTTATCGTTAGAGGAGATGAAGAATATTGTCCTTTTTGAAACTAATATCATAATTTTTTTGAATTCCAGATACATTTACACTTGTTATTTTTAAATGCCACTTTTCAGCATGACATTTGTGAAAATCAGCATGAATGAACATGGCATTTTATGAAACTCTATTGTATTCTTACCCATCGCACAGTATAGTAATGGAAAGCTAAAATTTATCATTGCATTTTAGAAATCATTTTCATATAATGGGGGTAAGATATGGGAGAAGAAAACATGCTGGCA
Organism: uncultured Clostridium sp.; assembly: GCA_947174825.1. Next base: position 4,502 of record CAMWKN010000064.1, on the reverse strand, counting down.
CAGGAAAAGTGTCAACATAAACAGGTAGCAAAATTAGAAAAACAGACACTGCGGAACCATCAGGATACTATTTTTAGCAGCCTGTATTCAGCTCCAGAATGTGTATTGGATTTATACTTTACGCTACATCCGGAAGATAGGAACCATGGCATTACAATGGATCAGGTTGAACTAATTACATTGAACAATATTTTTCTTGTACAGAGACATAACGATATTGCTTTTCGAGTAGGAAACAGACTGATTGTGTTGGTGGAACATCAATCTACCATTAATGAAAATATGCCGTTTCGTAAAGAATAATATCATGGATGGTAAAATTCACATTGGTGTAGTGGAAGATTATGTTCAGCATTTTGTAGGATCAGAACTGTTCAAAGCATTCTTAGAGAAACTGAGTGCAGAGGAGGTAATGAAAATGACGAATTATGAATTTGATTTGGATGAGGCAAAAGAAGTCTGGAAAGAAGAAGCAATGGAAGAGGGATGGGAAAAAGGAATAGAAAATGGAATCCGTAACATCATGGACACTATGAAACTCAGTCTTAATCAAGCGATGGATGCCCTGAAAATTCCTGCGGAAGAACAGCCTATGTATGCTGCCAGGATTCGTCAACAGTAACAGAACACAAACTGTATTTTGTATTATTCAGATAGGAAGGCTATTGTAGGATAAGAAATATACAAAGACGTCTGTTTTGTGCAGACCGAAACGGAGTAAAAAGTATGAAATCGGCAAGAAAATGGAATTACCTCCAATTATTATTGGCAATTGTGATTGCATTTTCGGGAATATGTACCTATTCTACAGATACATACTCCCTGTTTTGTCGTACCAATAATTCTGAACAGCATACGATTGCTCCATCTTTGGAAGGCACACAGCTGCAGCCGGATGTCTGTGCTTCAGAGCAGTTAGATACTTTGAATATGCGCGGTATGCTACGGCAGATTGCGCAAAAAAGCAAATTAGGTACCAGGTCAATACGACAGCGCAGCAGTTCTAAATGCGCTTTTTCTGCATTAACCGGATGGATTAGCTCCGGTTATTCTCACTGTCAATTTCTAAATACCTGGATGTACGAGTGCGGTGATTTTGTGCGTAGCACCCAGTTGATCATCGAGTATATCCATCATCAGGACGGTTCCAAAGATTAAATAATAGTATATTTGATATGGTTTCTTAAGAAAAGGTCTTAATTCAGAAGCCCTTTCTTAAGTTACCTTTTTTTCGTGTGATCTGGAATATGGACAGGTCTTTCTTTTGTTTGTCCATATTTCAGCGATTAAATAATGAATTATTTAGGCAAAATGAGTATATAGAATATAATATTGTTCATAAAGGAGAGAAAAAATATGACAACAACAACTATTTTATTAATTGGTGTAGGCGTAGTGATTATTGGAGTTGCTGCATTTAGCTGGTGGTTTGAGAATACAGGAGACAATCAGACAGAGGAGAGTCGGGATGAGGAACAGAAATAGATGAAATTCCAGATATAAGGAGAGATAACCAACATATACGAAAGAGAGGAACAAATATGAATATTGGAATGTGGATATTAATGATTTTAGGTGGAATTTTTGGGGTTGGACTGGTAGGTGGAATGATAGTAGGTATCATTGGAGTAATTATTTATAAAATCTACCGGGCTTGTAAGTATCATATTTCCTTGTATGATTAATGGTATTCAATAAATAATCATATAATAGGGTTTAATAATTTATAATGTAAAAAGCTGTCACTTGATGGAGGTTCAAGTGGCAGTTTTTTCTGCATTTCTATATTTTATAGAAGAAGTTGCCTTCTCTCCGCGTTCAAATGTAAAATCCGGTACTGCCATTTCAGCTATCTGTGTTAGAACAGGAAAAGAAATAGCAATCGGATTGTCAAAATAGATTATATATATTATAATTATTCTTACTTGATTACATAGTGGTACGACATTACAGAGAGGAGAATATAGGATGAAGCAGATGAAACAAAAGATTGCTGTGATACTTAGTCTGACATTGGCTTTTGCTATGGTAGGAGAATTCATTAGTTTTCCAGCGGTATCAAAGGCAGCAGGATATAGTATTAGTAACCCGGTTATCAATAATGGAGTAGCAACTTGGAGTTGTGTCTATTTTGGCAATTATTACCAGAACAATGAGAAAACCAAGGAGCCGATTAAGTGGAGAGTATTGTCTGTTGACGGAGATGATGCCTTTTTATTAGCAGATCAGAATTTAGATTGCCAGCAGTATAATATTACAGATTCGAAGAATGCTTTTACACCAGCACCGGAGCCGACAGTGAATCCAGAAGCAACCTCAACATCGGAACCAGTAGCAGAGCCAACAGAGGCCCCTAAAATTACTTGGGAAAACTGTACACTGCGTAGTTGGCTTAATGGTTATGGAAGTGACAGCAATTTGAATGAGAAGGATTATAGCAGTGATAATTTTTTGGATGCTGCTTTTAGCCCAGCAGAGCAGAAAGCCATTCGCCAGACCGTTGTGACCAATGAGGGAAATCCTTATTTTGCTGGTCTGAAGAGTAATAATACCACGGATCAGATTTATCTGTTATCCATTAAGGAGGTATCAACATATCGTTATGGATTCTCAATGGATTTTAAGGGAGGGAATGACGCCAGAATTTCTACTAATACAACGCATGTAGCAACCAAAAATACATCCATGTACACCGCTGGTTTGGCAGACTCATGGTGGTTACGGTCACCGGGCATTAGTTTAGATCAGGCGGCGTACGTAGGATTAGGTGGTTATGGTTATGAAAATGGATATGTTGTTGATTACCGCTTCTGTGCGGTTCGTCCGGTTTTACATTTGGATCTGACTTCTTCGTTGTGGAAAGATGCAGGAGCGATTACTTCTGTTGTATCCAGTGAAAATGCACTTAGAAATACTTCCAAAACGACGAATTCTAATTCAACAACTGGTATCAATCAAAAGGTTAAAAAACCGGGGAGAGTAACTGGAGTTTCGGTATCTGTAAAAAAGAAAAAGATGACGGTTTCCTGGAAGAAAATGTCCAATATTTCAGGATATCAGTTTCAATTTGCTCAAAATAAAAAATTTACCAAAAAGAAAAAGACAAAAATTTTAGAAAATTATATTCGAAAAAGAAAAGTAAGCGGTCTAAAAAGTAAAAAGACATATTATGTCAGAGTACGTGCTTACAAGAAGGTGTCTGGTAAAACTTATTATGGTAAATGGAGCAAGGTTAAAAAAGTAAAGATAAAATAATTGATGCAGTAATATATTATTGTACAGTATTTGATGTATTAGCAAAAACCGAGAGAGGCTGGCAGGATTCAGGAGACCAGAGATGTATCTAATATCAGCATATTTTGATGAACGGACGAATCAAACGATTAACCGTTATATTCGACAAATTGCGGCAAAGACGGGAAATACCTTTATGATTGATAATCAGGTACCACCGCATATGACCATATCGTCAATGGAAGCCAGGCAGGGAGAGATATTATTTCCCTGCCTGAAACAACTACAGGGACAACTAACTGCTGGAACGGTACCAATTGTTTCGGTTGGGATGTTTTTTCCCTATGTTATGTATCTGACGCCGGTATTGAATGTATATTTATTGGAATTATCCCAGCAAATCTATGATGCGGTTCACGACATTCCAGAAGTTAATGTCAGTCGTTTCTATCAGCCATTACATTGGCTGCCTCATATTACATTGGGAAAAACATTGACAAAAGAGCAGATGCAGCAGGCATTTGTGGTAATGCAGAATGGATTTGCGCCGATAGAAGGGCGAATTACTAAATTAGGTTTGGCAAAGACCAATCCTCATGAGGATCTGATGATGTGGAAACTATAGATATTATAATGACAAATTAGGATAGTCAAAATATGGGAAAAGTGTTATAATGGGAATGTTAAGTTAAATATAAAGATATCTATATTGACGAAAGAATGTAGTTTATATAAAGGAGGTATACAGTGGAGCGTATTGTTTGGAGCGACGAGTATGAAATAGGTGTTGATTCTATTGACAAAGAGCATAAGCTACTTTTTTCCACCATGGATAAGCTGCTTAATATTAGCGAAAATGAAGATAAAAGTGAATGGGCATGCAGAGAAGGCATAAAATATCTGAAAAACCATACTGTGGAGCATTTTGAGCATGAAGAAGAATATATGCAGTCGGTAGAATATCCGGAATATGAGATACATAAACGTCTTCATGACAGCTTTCGATACAAGACACTGCCAGCATTGGAGAAAGAGATGGAAGAGACAAAGTATTCCACAGAATCTATCCGTCATTTTCTGGGAGTGTGTATTGGTTGGGTAGTTGCGCATACACGGACAGAGGATCAGGCTATAACGGGTAAGGCCATCAGTAAATGGGGGGACATACCACACGAAAAAGAGAAAGATGCTTTGGAGCGGACAATTATTCAGGTGTTTCAGGATCTTTGTCATGTAGATGCGAAATTAATTAGTGAGCAGTATACGGG
>CAMWKN010000063.1 GCA_947174825.1 uncultured Clostridium sp. | reverse complement strand
CGTGAAACGGGATTATAGCTTGCCATCTCTATTTGCGAATTCTCTCTCAAATCGTAATACACCTTCTTCCGCCTGTCGGGAGCGAAAAACAGCGTCGTGTCATCCGTGTAAATCATTCCGAAGGGTCTGAGTGCCGGTCGGTTCTCAACTGATGTCGCAAGGAAAAAATATCCGCACTCACGGATAAACCGGCAGCATTCCCCCGCCGACAGTTCCCCATCGCTGCTTCTATTTTCCTGTATGCTGTCGTTTAACAAAAAATCGATACTGCACGAAAACAATCTGCTGAGATTAATCAGCTTGTCCGTTTCGGGGAAGGCGGCGTCCATCTCCCATCTTGAGACGGATTGTCTCGAAACCTTGAGTTTCTCTGACAACTCCTCCTGCGTCATCCCTATTTTTCTGCGAAGCAGCGCCAGTTTTTCTCCCGTAGTCACATCATCACCCCTGCTTGTTTCATTATAACAGCCCCACACACCGGAGGAAACCACATTGTGATTGCCCAATGTAAACTTTGACGTGCAAACAATGCCGATTATGATTTCGTGTATGCAGTCCCGCCCGGCTCATTGCTCACAAGAATCAAGCCACTCATAAACCCTCCTCGAAGCCTCCTCAACTGTCTTTCCCGAAATATCAAGTGTTTCAAACGATGTCCCATTGATCGCACTATGCGTTCGGAAAAATTCATTGTATTCTATCGAGCTTTGAATCCAGCCCTCATCTGTGATTTTCCTTCCCTGTGTCATCCTATGAATCAATTCCTCCTTCGTACATATTAACGCAAGCACCTTAATATCCCGAAAGAAGATGTGATGATACGTTTTACAAAGCTTGTCTATATTCCCTGCCATTGTCCAGACAACAGACTTCCCGCTCTGGGATATGTTTTTGGATAAGCTCAAAACCTGCTCTACCTGATTCATATAATCCACATCTGTTTCATGCGGCATGATATTGTAAAACATATCCGCATCCAAAATAACATAATCCTTTGTTATTCGCTGCAATGCCATTCCTGTCGTCGTCTTTCCGACTCCGCTGCATCCGGTCAATATATACACGTTTCTTTTATCAAAGCCCCACCTTGTTCCACAGTTGGGACAGCATATATCATTCTCTTCTACGTTTTTATTCCATTCGTGATTCTTACATTTAGGGCATATTGCTATCATTTTTATCCCCATTTCCGTGCATGTTCTTAGCACATAACGCCTTTCAAAATTCTCCGAAAAATCTTCTTATACTTCTGTTTTTAACAGGGAATAAATATTCATGTCAATAACCTTACCATTCTTTACGGCGTTACTTCTCAGCGTACCTTCATATTGAAAGCCTGCTTTTTCAAGCACTCTGCACGATGCAATATTATATGTAAACGGCTCCGCATAAATGCGGATAATATCGCTCTTGTCAAACACATACGCACAAGCTTGTCTTACAGCTTCGGTCATAACGCCTTTTCCCCAGTATTCTTCTGCAATATAATAGCCTAACTCAGCCGTCCGCCTGTGTATGTTTCCCTGACGAAAAATGCCTATACTGCCGATTACCTTTTTATCAATCGTAACAGCAAAAGCAAAGGTTTCATCCTCATTTGCGGAAATCATGGCCAAGATATAATCTCTCCCGTCCTGCTCCGTGTAAGGATACGGCAATCCATCCCGGAGATTATCCTGTACTTTTTTATTGGATAGGGCAGCCGCCGGATCCGCTGCATCTGACAGCTCCCACTTTCTTATTTTACAGATCATTTTCTTTTCCTCTCCCTTGATAATTCAGGAAAATCAATCCTTACCTGCGAATGACTTTCCTCATGCCGGAACCGCAAAATTCATGTGGGATGATCTTAAATCCCTTTTTCTCATAGAATGCTTCCTTCCCTTTTTCCGCAGCCAAATGTATGCTCGAACGCCCGCCGTCCGGTGTCGCCGCATCCACATATGCAATCAGCATGTCAATCAGCCTGCTGCCGATGCCCTGTCTCTGATAATCCGGACGCACCACAACATCCGATATCATATAGTACATTCCGTCCCCGATCAGTCTTCCCATGCCGATCGTCTGCTCATCGTCAACTGCTGTCACCGTGTAGAGACTATTGTTGAGTGCTTTTTGCATCTGCTCTTCTGAAAAAAGCTGCCACTCAACACTTTTCCGCAGCCTGCAATAATCCTCATAACATAACGCGTTTTCCTTATACTTCATGTATTGTATCCTCTTACATCTCCCCAAGCTTTACGTATTATCCAATATTTTGTGGAAAAACCTGCGTTCTGATAAAATCTGCCCCTCTTCTTTTGCCATATTCCTTACCGGCCTTTACAAGAAGTGTTCCAATTCCTTTGTTCCGCTCGCTCTCCAAAACATCTAAAATTTGCAACTCTGATATGCATATTGCTATCCCTCCAAATGCCGATTGTGATTTGATGATTTTTAAGGGAACCAAAATCACCGGAAACATTATAACACAAAATGAACAGATATGGGAAACTGATTGAAATGCCTTCAAAAATTCAAAGACTATGCCGGCTATTTTTTGCGGACAGACTTCAATAAAGCAGAAGAAGGCTTGAAAACAACTTCCTGCTCTCAATGTGCCTTAAACGCTTTAGCAATAAATCCACCTGACTTCCAATTTGAAAATATGGATCATTTTATTTGCACGAGCTCTATTCCTTCATCTTTTCCAAGATTTCGTGAGTATAGCTTTTGTTCTGAATTATTCCAATGCTCATGCACACCGAGATTGGAAACGGTATGACCTTTTCCGTCCGTATAACTCGTTCCTGACGGTGCATTTTCGACAAGCCCTGCTTCATGCAGATAATTTTCATTGGTAATATCTGCCGCAGAACGGTTGCTGCCTGTTACAGTCGGTTCATTATTCAAAAAATCTGCACCGACAGAATCAATCGCTACCGGGTCTTGTGACACAAAAATGCTTGAAGTGTAATCACCGTTAAATGGTGCTTGCTGCCACTTGGAATTTTCAGCGGTAATGGAAGCGCCCTCGCTTGGCGCACAGATTAAGGCGTCCAGCATATACAATACCGTCTTACCTCCCAGATCGGCATTTGCCATCAAATCTACCAGCGGACTGTAAATACCCATCTCTGATTTTGTCAGCCATTGGTGCAAATTTGCTCCCTCCGGTGGACGCATTTTGTTTCCGTTGATAAATGAACCGAAGTAATTTTTGCCGCACAGGGTAATACCGTAACTGTGTCCTTTCAGATTGGCAAGATTGATGACATAGGCAGCCTCCGTCACACAAGTTGGCAGATAGTTCACTTTGCCACTGAACTGATACGACCAATTGATTGGCGCATTTTCATCAGCTTCACCGTTGTTACGTCCTACAAACTGAATTCCGTTCAGTTCTCCTTCAGTACACATTCTTACCATATAATCAGGAAAAAGACGGGACACGTCATAAACTGTAATGTCAGACGGATTCACTCCGCCCTCTTTTACAAGAGAGATAAGCAATGTTTTCAAAAGTACCGGATTGGTATAGCTCATCTGCGTTAAACCGGAGGTGTCATCATCGAATACCGCCGAGCCGTTGATGTTCACCTTAACCGCAATTTTTTCGCCCTTTGTATAGCCGCCGTCCATATTGCGGGCATTTTTATTAGCACAGAACAATGCATTCCATCCGTCTTTCGCCGTGTCTTTGCCACCAAGGTAAGCGATACTATCGTTTACCATTTCCAGAACAGCTGCCTCGTCAAAATGGCTTATTTCCCACCAGTAACCGTTGCCGTCCCAGTCTACAGAATCGGGATTATACGACCATACCACACGCCCCGGCATTGCACCAATCCCTGTGCCGTATGCTTCGTGCTGCGGGTAATTCCCGTCATAAGGCAGAGACTGTATTTGTGATGTTTCAGAAGAATTTGTTGTCGTTGAATCAGATGGGTGAATCGTATCTGATTCAACTTCCGTTTTTGTGTTTGTTTCCGTTGATTGCATATCTATCATATCGCAGCCGGTCATCACAGATATCAGGAAAGTGATAACTAAAATAAAAGTTTTCACTTTGGCAACAGTCTTTCGGTTCATGATGACCATCCTTTCTATTTTTCTTGTTCTTATCATTTGTTGGATGTACGGCAATTATACAAAGCATCCATGTCCGGATGGGATACGGATTTTTAATTAGCCATTTCTCCATTCCCGTCATCATATTCCGGTGAAATTTAAGATGCAGGTTCATGCTGTCATTGCAAGGACAGACCAAATTTTTTAAGCTCGTCTAATTTAGCCTCTGATCCGTTTTCCGAACCGTAAGCAGTGAACACACCCATATCTTCCAATCCGAGATAATCGAGGAAATCCCCTTGATAGGAAAACATTGCTCCTTTATACATATCCGCATCCCCCGAACTTAAAAACATTGCGACCTTTTTCAGGTTTTTCGGTTTTCTCGGATAAGCGGCGGAGTAGAATCTGTCGATTACGCATTTGAGCTGCCCTGATACGCCGTGATAATAAATCGGGGAAGCAATCACACGCATTTCCGCTTCTTTCAGCAGCTCATAAATGGTCTGCATATCATCTTTTTGAATGCAAATACCGTTTCCTTTGCTGTGGCAGTATTCGCAGGCAAGACAACCGGAGATTTTCATCCGGCACACATCAGCCACATCTACCTGATGGCCGGCAGCTTCTGCCCCTTCCTTAAATGCCCCAATCATTTGTTTTGTATTACCCTTTGGACGGGGGCTTCCGTTTAACACAACAATGCGCATATTTGTTCTCCTTCAAATCTGTTGAAAGACAGGACGCCGCACATACGGGCGGCATCCTATCCCAGGTGCATTTACTCATTTCAGATTCTGATTAAAAAACTGCTCTATTTTATCAAACGGGATAATATCTGTTTGATCGTATAAATCCGTGTGGCTTGCTCCCGGAACAAGCAGCAATTCTTTGTTATCCCGGTACTTGTTTCCGTCGGTCATAGCGGCATAGGCATCCTTGCCAAAATAGCAGGAATGCGCCTTATCCCCATGAAGTACCATGACCGCACTGCGGATTTCATTGCTGTAATGAAGAATCGGCATATTCATAAAGGACTGACAGCCGATCACATTCCAGCCGCCGTTGGAATTTAAGGAACGGGAATGATAACCCCGCTCTGTTTTATAGTAAGCGTGATAGTCCTGAAAATACCACGGAGCTTCCTCAGGCATGGGATCGGACACACCGCCGCCAAGAGCATATGTGCCGTTTTTATAATCCTCAAGCCGCTGTGCATTCATCGCTTTGCGTTTCTCAAAGCGGGCTTCCTCGCTGTCCTCACTGTCAAAGTATCCGTTGGCATTCACACGACTCATATCATACATTGTAGACGCAACGGTTGCCTTAATGCGGGTATCGAGCGCTGCTGTATTGATTGCCATACCGCCCCAGCCGCAGATTCCGATAATACCGATTTTCTCCGGATCAACAGTATCCTGAAGGGAAAGAAAATCCACCGCCGCCATGAAATCCTCTGTGTTGATGTCGGGAGAAGCCATATAACGGGGCTCGCCGCCGCTTTCGCCTGTAAAGGACGGGTCGAATGCAATTGTCAAAAACCCTCTCTCTGCCATTGTCTGTGCATACAAGCCCGCCGCCTGCTCCTTGACTGCGCCAAACGGACCGCATACGGCGATAGCGGGCAGTCTGCCCTCTGCGTTCTTCGGCGTATACATATCTGCCGCCAAAGTAATTCCAAAACGGTTATGGAAAGTAACCTTGCTGTGATCCACTTTTTCGCTTTTCGGGAAAGTCTTATCCCATTCTTGTACCAAATTCAATTTTGCTTCCATTGTTCAATTCCTCCTAAATATATTTTTTGTTAATGCTGTAAACCAAGAAATCCAGACAGTCTATCTGCTTTTGTCCGTCATGTACCGCATCCAGCAGATTGATTCTCTGCTCCCCGAGCAGGGGCAATATGCGATTCCACATATTTGCCTTTGCAAGCTCCATACATGTTTCAATTAAATCTTCTCTGCACCCTGCGTCAATCAGATTTTGATGCAGGATTCCAATTGTATCTGATGCCTCTGACATTCTCTGCACCTCCTACACCTATTATTATACGGATATTTTATGCTATGTCTAATACTTATAATTTATATCATGATATTCTTGATAAGAATATCTAAACCATGCTATACTGGATAAAAACAACAAGAAGGTGTAAAAATGGAAATTCGTATTTTGCGTTATTTTTTAGAGATTGCAAGAGAAAATAATATGTCCCGTGCGGCAGAAACACTTCATGTTTCGCAGCCGACTTTATCGAAACAAATGAAAGAATTGGAATCCGAACTCGGAAAAAAGCTGTTTCGCAGGGGCAGTACCAGTGTCAGTTTGACGGACGAGGGAATGTTGTTGCGAAAACGGGCGGAAGATATACTCGCAATGGTGGATAAAACTACGGATGAATTTCGGGAACTTGATAACATTACCGGAGGAGAGGTACATATCGGATGTGCGGAATCGCATCAGATAAAATACTTAGCACAGGTAATTAAGGATTTCAGAGAAGATTATCCGTATTTCCGCTACCATCTTACAAGCGGAAATACGGAACAGGTAGTGGAACGTTTAGACAGGGGACTGATTGACCTTGCTTTTATCGTAGAGCCGCCAAATCTCGAAAAGTACAACTATATTGAAATACCGGGGGCAAACATTTGGGGGATCGTAATCCGAAAAGATCATCCGTTGGCAGAAAAAAAGGAGATTATTTTTGAAGATTTAATTGGAATAGATTTAATCTGTTCCGAACAGGGTATGAAATTTGATATTGCACGGTGGTGCGGAGAAAAAACTAATCGGTTAAATCTAAGCGGTACAATAAATCTTTGTTACAATGGCGGTGTATTTGTAGAAGAAGGGCTTGGATGTATGCTGACCTTTGAGCGCTTAATAAATACAGGCGATGACAGCGGACTGTGTTTCCGCCCCCTTTTTCCACGACTCGAAACGAAAATGTATATTATTTGGAAAAAATATCAGGTATTCACACCAATTGCGGAATTATTGTTAGATGCGTTAAAAGACAGATTTCATTAACTGCCTCGCCCCTCTGTCTATCTTCTGTTGGATAGGTGACTTAGAAAATGTCCATTATTCAGGGATTTCCAGTGCCCCTATGAACTTGTAACGGATAGTAAGTCGTTGAATTTTCTGCCCGTCTGTCTCTACGGGTTCAGAAACAAGAATTTTTTCTATAAGTTGATTGATTATCTTAAAAGTGAGTTCTGTTATCCCTGCATAACCGCTGATTTGTTCCGCAAACTGCTCAATGGAAGATAACTGCTCGCTGTCATATCGTGCCGACAACATCTGAAAACGCTTTTCCGTTATCAGCTCCCTTGTCATGTCCTCGTACAGCTTGGCATACAGGTTTTCTATTTCCGACACACGCTGCTTGCATTGCCTTAGTTCCTTTTTCTGCTGTTCCTTGTCCGCTGACAGTTGGA
>CAMWKN010000062.1 GCA_947174825.1 uncultured Clostridium sp. | reverse complement strand
TGGATTATCATCCTGTTACTCCTGTGCTGCTGTGGCGGCGGAAATACTTTCGGCCGCTGCGGAGGCGGCTGTGGCGGAAATGATGGGTGCGGATGCAGCTGTATCATCTGGAGCTTACTTATCCTGTGCTGCTGTGGCGGTGGTTTCTAATCCATCTAAAACAGAACGCTCCTTTGTGGAAAGGGCTGGCACCAATTCGGTGCCAGCCCTTTCTAACGATTCTTCTTATTCTTAATGAGTATGCCGTCTGCAACGAAGGCATTCTCTGTCAATTTCATAAATCGTATCATCCTCTATAATCAGATCACGGTCATCCGGCTTTTCTGCTCTTACACCCTGTGAATCAGACACATGCATAGCATGAATCGCCTGTTTCTGCTGATCATATTGATTCCCATAATAATAGTATCGCATTTTTTTCCTCCTATATGTCCCTACCATATAACTTATGCAGATACCATCTCTGGCGTAACGATTTATTATCAATACAATCAATCGGCAAAATACCGAAGAATCCCATCCATTCTGGATGTCATGGACTGAAACAGCAGATCCAGCACAGAAATTGCCACCATGGACTCTACCACCACAACCGCCCTTGGCACAATAATCGGATCATGTCTGCCACGAATTTGAATGGCAATTTCTTCTCCATCCCGATTTACCGTTTGCTGCTCTCTGGCAATGGAGGGTGTCGGCTTAATAGCAGCACGTAATATCACATCACTGCCATCACTGATGCCCCCCAAAATTCCTCCGGCATGGTTGGTCTGCTTTCCGATCCCATCCTCTTTCCTACAAAAACTATCATTAAAATCAGAACCATAACTGTCTGCTGCCAAAAAGCCGTCTCCAATCTCCACGCCTTTTACTGCACCAATGGACATTACTGCCTGTGCCAGCACAGCATCCAGTTTATCAAAAACCGGCTCCCCCACTCCTGCAGGCAAACCACGCACAATACATTCTACCATACCGCCGGCAGAATTTTGTTCTGACATTTTCTCCACCAGACAATCCTCTGCCTGCCGGGAAGCCTCCAAATCCGGCATAAATAGCGGACTCTTGGCAATATTTTCTCTGGTGGCTTTTGCCCGGTCTATGGCAATTCCGGCAACGGACTGGCTATAGGCAAAAACCTCAATTCCCATAGCCTTAAGAATTTCCTCTGCCACTGCACCACCGGCTACCCGTCCAATGGTCTCTCTGCCAGAGGAACGACCACCACCACGATAATCACGAAAACCGTATTTTTGATCAAAGGTATAATCCGCATGTCCCGGACGATAATAGCTGGCAATATCCGAATAATCTTTAGAACGCTGCGTCTGATTATACACCACCATGGAAATCGGTGTGCCTGTGGTTTTTCCCTCAAATATTCCAGACTGGATCTGCACCAGATCGTCTTCCTTCCTTGGCGTAGAATACTTTGTCTGACCAGGCTTTCTGCGGTTCAGATACTGCTGCACAATCTCTTCATTCAATGGTAATCCAGCCGGACAGCCATCTATCACCGCTCCGATTCCCACACCATGGGACTCCCCCCATGTTGTTACACGAAATAATTTGCCAAATGTAGAACCTGCCATCCTTCCTTTCCCTCCCATGCTAATAATATTAATGATGGAATAAACGTAAACCGGTAAAACTCATCACAATACCATGATGATTGCAGGCGTCAATCACATCCTGATCACGAATGGAGCCTCCCGGTTGTGCAATATAGCTGACACCGCTACGGAATGCTCTCTCCACATTATCGCTAAACGGGAAAAAGGCATCTGATCCGCAGGTAACCCCTGCTGCCTGTGCTAACCAAGCTTTTTTCTCCTCTGTTGTAAAGACTGGAGGTTTCTCTGTGAATACTTTTTCCCATTCTCCATCTGCCAGAATGTCCATATAATCCTCTCCAATATACAGATCAATGGCATTATCACGATCCGCACGCTTTCCTTCTGTCTTAAATGGCAGGTTCAGAACCTGTGGAGACTGGCGAAGCAGCCAGTTATCTGCCTTTTGTCCCGCCAGTCGGGTACAATGAATCCGGGACTGCTGTCCGGCACCAATTCCAATTGCCTGTCCATTCTTTACAAAACATACAGAATTAGACTGGGTATATTTCAGTGTAATCATGGCGATTGCCATATCATCCTTTGCTGCCTGAGGCAGATCCTTATTCTCTGTACAATATTGCTAAAGAAATCCTCGTCAATATTTAATTCATTCCGTCCCTGCTCAAAAGTAATACCGAACACTTCCTTGCGCTCAATCGCCTTTGGCTCATAATCCGGATCAATCTGAATGATCGCATAGCTTCCCTTTTTCTTCTCTTTTAACAGCTCCAATGCTTCTGGTTCATACCCTGGTGCAATGATTCCATCCGAAAATTCTCTTTTAATCATTTTAGCAGTGCACACATCGCAGACATCGGATAATGCAATAAAATCTCCATAAGATGACATACGATCTGCCCCTCTGGCTCTGGCATAAGCTGCTGCCAATGGTGTCAATTCTCCCAAATCATCCACCCAGTAAATCTTTGCCTCCACTTCACTGAGAGGATTTCCAATAGCGGCTCCTGCCGGAGATACATGCTTAAAAGAGGTAGCAGCCGGTTTTCCGGTAGCTTTCTTTAACTCACGCACCAACTGCCAACCATTAAAGGCATCCAGAAAATTGATATATCCTGGTTTACCGTTTAATACCTCAATAGGCAGCTCTCCCTGTTCCATAAAGATTTTAGATGGTTTCTGATTTGGATTACATCCATACTTTAATTCTAATTCTTTCATAACAATCCTCCCTGTTTACTGATGCTTATTGACAATAACAGATTCATATTCCCCAGTAGCAATATCAATATAGCGAACAAATAATGATACCTTATTATCCTCATTCAAGCTGTTCCACAGCATATCTGTAAATGCATTCATATCATCTGAAATCTCTACCAGTTTTGGCTCTCCCTCAAAACTTGGTAGTGGATCTCCATCTTCCATATAAGTATGGATAAAATGGCCTTCTCCCGCAACCGGTGTACTGTATGCATACATAAACCGCTGGCAGGAATCCCCGTTCCCATTATTACTCTTCAAGATGGACAGTGCATAATTGTACTCTCCCTCCTCTATATGCATCACACCGGAAATACGAGGTGTATAGTTTGGCGCATCCGGTTCAAATGCTCTGGTACGAAGTGCCTGCTCAAAAGTCTGCTGCTGATCCATAAAATGGTAGATGGTATCTGTCTGGTCTCCATTGGTCACAATGGTCTTGTTCCCCAACACACGCACCGGTGCATAAATAATCAGGCTGGGATCACTTAACTTAGACGGATCAAATGCCTGAGTGCGGATTCCGCTTCCATCTTCTACAAACACTCGGTTTCTGCTGTTTTCACTGCGTCCCATAATGAAATATGCGGTAACAGCATATTTCCCATTTGGAGACATTCCTATCACAATTCCTCTGCCGGGATATGTATTTCCCTTCAACTCATTTTCCAGTGATTTCATCTGCATAATTTTACCTCATTTCTGCATCAGCATGTTGCTGACGACTTTGAAAAGTTTCCTATAATGTAAAAGCATAGAGTTTCGCTTGCGAAACTCCTGCGCCGAGTGCGGTCGCACAAGCGACATCTTCCTCTTCGCACGAGTGCGCATCTTCGCGGAGCGTTTTTTGCTTTACAGGAAACTTTTAGTTTCCTGTAAAGCAAAAAACCGCCCAGGCGTATTGCCCAGGCGGTCGGCTTCCCTTTCCATACTCCCTGTGGGTAATCCCACTCATCCGCCAGTCGTATGGAACTCTGTCTCTAAGAATACCCTATTCCCGATAAAAATTCAACTATTTTTTCTGCTGCCAGTTTTATTATTTCACAAATATCTCCTTGAAATTCTCAGAAATTTTCGCATTAATAAAACCATATTTCTCACAAAATCCAGAAATAGAATCTACGGAATATACATATTCCCTATCGTCATCATGATTGATCATAACACTCAGACTCTTGTAATCCGGATTGGTTTGAATCCACTCTAACATCTGGACATCCCCATCACTATTTCCAAATGCCAGTACCGGACATTTGCCGATCTGGTTGTAAATCCGGTAGCTTTTTACCTCGTTCCAGCATCCCTCATAGGCTCCAGTAGGTCCCATCTTAAAACCATCCGTCTCGTCGATCTCTAAGGTAATATTAGAACCAATACTATGGGCATAATCTGCTCCGAAATAATAATTTGCCCATGCATAGGTCAAGGCATTGCAATTACCGGATACAAAGTAGATATCAAATCCGTTGGCTTTCAGATAATCATACATTTCTAACATTGGCTGATAGAGAATGGCGCTGTAAAGCAGTTTTTTATCCTCGTCAAAGTAATCCTTCTGGATATCCAGAACATGATCCTTTACTTCTGCAGGCGTCATTTTTACCATTGCATCATTATTAACTTTTTTGCCCTTTTCGGCAATCAGTGTTCCATCAATATCAGTAACTACAATTCGATCCTCTGGTGGAACATAGGCATCGCTTTTTTTATCCGTTGCCTTATTAACAAAGTCTACAATCTGCTGCCTAATGCCATCCTTTTTCCATGATTTCAGGGAACATGCTGATTTCGCATTTTTCGCCGTCTTTCTGGATGCCTGATACAGATTTTTCTTTTTGGACTTGGATACAAAGGTCTTATTAACCTCAATTTCTTTCTTCTCCGGCTCTGCTGTAGCCGTAGCTTCTGGAGCCGGTGTATCCGTCACTTCTGCCTCTGCTGTTTGATCCGCCGCAGATTTCTTTGGCTCCTTGTCTGTATTTCCACAGGCAGACAGAGACAGGGTTAATGATAACATTGCTGCCATCAGTAACTGTTTTTTGAATTTTCTCATTGTTTTCTCCTTATCATATCTTAATGTCCAGGTTTCCACCCAGATTTGGGTCAACAGCCGTCTCCATCATGGACTCATCCATCATTTCAATCAGACCATCCGCCCCCTGTTCCACCAGATCCAAACTCATGGATAATACTTTCGTACTCACTGCATCCATCAGTCGTGCCTGGGACATGTTCATTGACATTTGCTCAATATCCATTGTAACTCCTCCTTTCCAAACTGAAATTTTCCATATCTGCATAAACAATCATTTACCAAATATTTTCTCCTATTTCAAAGTATCCATATAATGCTGTCCCTTTTCTGGCAGCAGACAGCCATTAATAACATAAAGCTGATCCTCTTCTGACTTCACACAACCCTCTTGATCAGGATAATCACACTTACTATAATAATACCACTTATCTTTATATTTTCCAATATCAATATCACATTCTCCCGATACGATGCCATCCATACCAGTCATATGTAATTCATAATATTTCTCCGGAGCAGGGAAAGTCTGTCCATCCTCATTCTCCACACTATCCAACATTTCATCTGTAATCCAGTCGGAATCTGATAGAAACAGTTTCTCCGTTTCTTCTTCCTCATCATTATCACCAGATCGTTCCTGTGGTACCAGATAATATTCTGCATCTGCTTTACATGCCTGTATAAATTGATCATACTGGTCCTTGCGACAATATATGGCTTCTTCCATATACGAACTCAACATATACTTACCATACATTCCAAGGCAGAGCAGATCATAGCCTGTTTCATTTTCCACTTCATACAAGATGCTATCAAGCTCCTTTTCATACATGATGCCTTCAAACTTCACTTCCTCATTTTTGATCTCTTCCCCTGACGCAGATCTCCTGCCACCATATTGTACATATGCCTTTGGTTTAGAAAACTTTATTTTTTTCTCGTCTGGATCATAAGGTAGAAGAAGATATTCTTTATTCTTATATTCCAATACTTCCTGCTCTTCTTCCTCATCCCAATCGTCCTGCTCTTCTTCTGATTCATCGTGTTCCTGCTGATAGATCCACATCTCTGCACGTTCCGGCATCACTGCCAATTTGATGTGATCAGAAACACGATTCGCACCTTCTATCAAACCAGGTACTAAACTGATACAGCCCAGAAACAAGCAGAGCCGGAACACGATCCGAGTGCGCCGTCCCGGTTTTTCCCCCTCTTGATACCTATGCCTGCTCCACCGTCTGATTCCATAGGCAACCGCCAATAAAACGAGACCTACGACTCCAATGATCGGATATGTCACAGGCGTATATTCCTCATCCACTAACATTCCCACCACTGTCATTAGTATCGACAAAAATGTCATAAACAATATGGGTACCAGATTAATACCACTCAGCACCAGGAAGAAAATCCCTGCAACCTTATATCTACGCTTTTTTTCTTTTCCCTTTTTAAGCCTATGCCGATTAATCAGAAAGAAAATCATAGCAATTAGCAGGAAAACCACCCCAACCGCAGCCATAACCAAAAAAATCATCATGAACATCAACGATATGAAAGCCATAGTAAATATCCCCCTCTTTTCTCATCCCGTAACAAGAACCCCTATCCAGCCTTTTGGCTATCTATCCATATAAAATCATACCATATCAGCTGTGGAAAAACAAGGAATCGCCAAACTCGGACTTCGTAAAATGATTGCTTTTATGCCCAGACGCTTCGGAGCAATAAGCAGAATATGATTATGACTTGGCATAAGGAGTTATACCGTGTTAGAATATAGAAAAATATGGAAAGGACATCCTCTATGAAACAAGAAACCTATTCTTTATTAGAAAATTACATGTTATCCTGCATGGAAGATAGCGCCCATGACAAAGAACATATATATCGTGTGTTATACAATGCATTAGAAATTGCAAAAACAGAAAGTAATGTAGATTATGATGTTTTAATTGCGTCTTGTTTACTGCATGACATCGGACGGAAGGAACAATTTGAAAATCCTTCCTTGTGTCATGCCATGGTGGGAAGTGAGAAAGCATATCACTTTTTATTGGAGCATGGTTTTGAAGCAGACTACGCCAAGCAGGTAAAACATTGCATTCAAGCACATCGATATAGAAAGAGTGCACCGCCACAAAGCTTAGAAGCAAAAATTCTATTCGATGCAGATAAATTAGATGCAACCGGTGCAATGGGAATAGCAAGAACTCTCATTTATAAAGGAACTGTTTCCGAACCGCTTTATTCTCTGCTGCCCGATGGAATGGTTTCAACCGGAGAAAATGACACTACCCCATCCTTTTTTCAAGAGTATAAATACAAACTGGAAAATGTATATGCGAATTTCTATACGGACAGGGCAGCGGAGCTTGCGAGGCAGAGACAGCATATAGCGGCAGACTTCTATCAGTGTCTGTATGAGGAGGCAAGTGCACCCTATCAGGACGGAAAGAGCGAACTCGACAGAATTTGCAACTTTGACACATCTGCATGATAAAATGGACAAATATGAGAAACGGAGCTTGTTTCATAGAAGCAGAGGGAGACTGTACATATGAATGTTCTGATCGTGGAGGATGACGAGGCAATCGCCAATTTACTGTATATGGATCTGTCCGATGAAGGATATCGCTGCACCTGTGTCTATAACGGCAGGGAGGCTGCAGATCTGTTGGAAGAAAATACGGATTATGATTTCATATTACTGGATAT
>CAMWKN010000061.1 GCA_947174825.1 uncultured Clostridium sp. | reverse complement strand
AAATCGATTATAGGAAACGGATTTTGTTTCCTATAATATGGAGGATAGATATGACAAAACAGGAATTTCGTGACAGAATGAAACAGGGGAAGCTGATATTGGATGGAGCCACCGGATCCAATTTACAGGAGCGGGGGATGCCTACTGGTGTCTGTCCGGAGGAATGGATTCTGGAACACCGTGATGTTCTGCGGGATTTGCAGGTGGAATATATTCTGGCGGGATCGGATGCAGTCTATGCGCCTACTTTTTCGGGTAATCGTCTGAAATTGGCGGAATATGGTCTACAAGATCGTTTAGAAGAGATGAATCGTAATCTGGTAGGCATATCCCGTGAGGCAATCTCTATGGCGAGAACACAAATGAGACAAAATTTGCAGAACCAGACAGGGACAGTAGAGGAACGAGAGAAGATGGAAACAGTGGCAGAGCGTCCCCTCTATGTGGTTGGAGATCTGACCATGACCGGACAGCAAGTGGAACCGATGGGACCTTTGCCTTTTGAGGAACTGGTAGATATTTACCGACAGCAGATCCGGGCATTAGATGCTGCTGGTGTGGACTTATTAGTTGTGGAGACTATGATGAGCCTGCAGGAGTGCCGTGCTGCTGTCATTGCGGCAGGAGAGGTATGTGATCTGCCAGTTATGGTAACACTGACTTTTGATGAGGATGGCAGGACTTTATTTGGTACTGATCCGGAGACGGCAGCCTTGGTTATGACTTCTATGGGAGTGGATGCGGTAGGTGTAAATTGTTCTACCGGACCAGACAAGATGTGTGATGTGGTGCGTAAAATGACCAGATATGCAGATGTTCCGGTAATAGCAAAGCCAAATGCCGGATTGCCGAGCTTGCAGGGTGACAAAACAGTCTATGATATGGATGCACCAGAGTATGCAGAGGGAATGATGGCGCTGGTGGAAGCCGGAGCAGATATTCTGGGTGGTTGTTGTGGAACCACACCAGAACATATTGCCATGTTGACCAATCGGTTGAGAGAGCGTGAACGGATGGATTCAGTGGCATTTCCAGACAGAGAGGGAAAAGTCATTCGTCGTGCCTTGTCTAATGAGAGGAAAACTTTAGAGATTGATCTGGATGGTGCTTTTCTGGTTATTGGGGAAAGAATTAATCCGACTGGTAAGAAAGCATTGCAGGCACAGTTGCGGGAGGGAAGTCTGGATCTGGTAACAGATTTTGCCGAGGCACAGGAGGAGGCTGGCGCTGCCATTCTGGATGTGAATATGGGGATGAATGGAATTGATGAGCAGGAAATGATGCTGCGGGTGGTACGTGAGCTATCCATGGTCAGTGATTTACCTTTGTCCATTGATTCCAGTTATGTAAATGTGGTGGAGGAAGCACTGCGGATCTACCCAGGGCGTGCCCTGATTAATTCCATTTCTCTGGAACAGGAAAAGTTTGAAAAGTTGATTCCTGTGGCAAAAAAATATGGTGCCATGTTTATTTTGCTACCCTTATCCGATCAGGGATTGCCAAAGGATTTGGAGGAAAAAAAGAGGATCATTCATACGATTATGGATGCAGCAGTGGAACAGGGACTGCGTCCGGAGGATATTGTGGTGGATGGTCTGGTGGCAACTGTGGGGGCAAATCCAAATGCTGCCAGGGAGACCTTGGAAACCATTCGATATTGTAAACAGGAGTTGGGGCTTGCTACAGCATGTGGTTTGTCCAATATCTCTTTTGGATTGCCAGAACGTTCCTATGTAAATAGCAGCTTTATGGCATTGGCGATTGGTGCTGGTCTGACTATGGCAATTGCCAATCCATCCCAGGATCTGCTGATGCATACTGTTTATGCCGCCGATCTGTTGATGAATAAGCCGGAGGGAGATCTGCGCTATATCGACCGTGTCAGCAACCACAAAATCACGGTGGTTAGTGGAGAGGTGGATGCATCTGCTGTTTCGCAGGAAACGGCATCTTCAGCCAGAAAACAACTGATTCCGGAAGATCGTCAGGGGGATCTGTTGTTTGAAATGGTGGTCAGAGGGCGAAAAAATAAGATACAGAATTTAATAGAGGAAGCCTTGAAAGAAGGGAAAGATCCTCAGGAAATGATTGATGACAGCTTGATTCCGGCGATTAACTATGTGGGAGAACTGTTTGAACGACAGACCTACTTTTTGCCGCAGTTGATTGCCAGTGCGGAAACCATGGAACAGGGAATTGGCATTCTGGAGCCAATTCTGGCAAAGGGACGTGTAAATGAGCCGCTTGCCACGGTGGTAATTGCCACGGTGGAACATGATATTCACGATATTGGCAAGAATCTGGTAGCATTGATGCTGCGAAATTACGGATATCGGGTAATTGATCTGGGCAAGGATGTGCCGGCTGAGGAAATTGTGGACACAGCAGAACGGGAACGGGCAGATATTATTGGTTTGTCTGCCTTGATGACCACTACTATGATGGAGATGAAGAAGGTGGGGGCCCTGGTACGGGAGAGAGGACTGGATGTGCGGATTATGATTGGTGGCGCAGTAATCACACAGGGATTTGCTGATGAAATCGGAGCGGATGGGTATTCTAAGGATGCACAGGAGGCAGTTGTACTAGCTGCCAGACTGATGCAGGAAAGAAGTGTGTAAGACACTCTAAAATCGACGATGCACATGAGGGTGGCATCTAAGCGTTGCATAGCAACGCAAGAAGAGTTAAATAGTTTGCAGAGCAAACAATAGTTGCAGGGCAACTATTACACACTGGAAAAATGCTATCGCATTTTTCATTGATTATTTGGCAGACATTGAAACATTAGCAGCTCACGCGGGAGGTTCGCAGTATGAGTACAAATAGGATTGATGTAGTGATTCCGGTATATCAACCGGGACAGGAATTTCAGAAGTTGCTTGGCAGGCTGATGAAGCAGACAGTAGAAGTTTCCCATATCTGGCTGCTGCAGACAATAGGGCAGGCAGGGGATGCAGTGATGCAGACGCAGGATGACAGAATTACTGTGATTCCGGTGCTGCAGTCGGAATTCGATCACGGTGGAACCAGAGATCTGGGAGCACGTCAGTCTCAGTCGGAATATATATTATTTATGACGCAGGACGCCATGCCAGCAGACACCCATCTGGTGGAGAATCTTTTGCATGCAATGGAGGATTCTCACACAGGGATCGTCTATGCCAGACAGTTGGCAAGACCGGCAGCCGGGTTGCTGGAACGAATGACCAGAAACTATAATTATCCGGGGGAAAGTGTGGTTAAGACGCAGGCAGATGCAGAGCGGCTGGGTATCAAAACTTATTTTTGTTCCGATGTCTGTGCCATGTATCGGCGCAGTTATTATGAGGAATTGGGCGGTTTTGTGAAACCGACGATTTTTAATGAGGATATGATTATGGCATATCATATGATCCAGGCGGGGTATCAGGTGGCATATCAGGCAGATGCACGGGTAATTCATTCCCATGACTACAGTTGTATGCAGCAGTTTCACCGCAATTTTGATTTGGGCGTATCCCAAAAACAATACGAGGAGATTTTTGCGGCAATTTCTTCGGAAAAAGAGGGCGCCGGTTATGCGAAAGCAACAATGATCCAGTTGTTGAAACGGGGACATGTGTTGCAGACGATCTATTTTATGATGCAATGTGGCTTTAAATTGTTTGGATATAAACTGGGCTTACATTATACTAAATTACCGAATTGGCTGTTGATGAAATGTACAGGCAGCAAATGGTACTGGAAGGAGTAGCATCATGGATCAGATACGGATAAAGCGCCTGGAAGTGTTTGCAAATCATGGCGTGTTGGAGGAAGAGAATAAGTTAGGACAGAAATTTCTGGTATCGGTCACTATGGGAGTGAATGCCAGAATACCTGGACAGTCGGATGAGCTGGCTGATTCGGTGAATTATGCCAAAGTCTCGGAGCTGATCTGCCAGGAGGCACAGGGGCATACCTTTCGCTTGATTGAGCGATTGGCAGAACATTTAGCAGAGCGGATTTTACTCACCTTTCCACAGGTGCAGTCAGTGGATCTGGAGATTGAAAAGCCCTGGGCACCGGTGCGAATTCCACTGGAAACGGTATCTGTTACCATTCATCGCAGATGGCATCAGGTTTATTTGGGAATTGGTTCCAATCTGGGCGAGAAGCAGGCGAATCTGGATCGGGCAGTGGAGCTGTTGCGGGAACATCCCTATAATCGGAATCTGGTGGTGTCCCAGTATATTGTGACGGAGCCAGTGGGAGGCGTGGAGCAGGATGATTTCCTCAATGGAGCATTGGGGATGGAGACATTGCAGACGCCAGAGGAATTGTTGGCGGAGATCGGAGAGATTGAACAGGATCTGAAGCGTGTCCGTCAGGTACACTGGGGACCCCGGACGATTGATGTGGATATTCTTTTGTACGATGAGGAGTTGCTACATACGGATACGCTGACTATTCCACATCCGGAAATGCATAAACGTAATTTTGTATTACAACCCTTGGCGGAGATTGCTCCTTATGCCGTGCATCCAGTGTATCGTCATACCGTCAATGAGCTTTTGGAATTTGTCAAGAAAAATACTTGACAAATTGTTCTGGCTTGGATATACTGTCAATTGTGTTTCAGTTTGTTTCTAGGAGGTTTGATTATGGCATTCGATAGTTTAAGTGAAAAATTACAAAATGTATTTAAGAACCTTCGCAGCAAAGGAAGACTGACGGAAGAAGATGTCAAGGCGGCATTAAAGGAAGTGAAAATGGCACTCTTAGAGGCCGATGTTAACTTTAAAGTGGTTAAGGGATTTGTGAAATCCGTGCAGGAGCGTGCCGTAGGGCAGGATGTTATGAACAGCCTGACACCCGGTCAGATGGTAATTAAACTGGTAAATGAAGAACTGGTTAATTTGATGGGTAGCGAGACTACAGAGTTGGCTTTGAAACCATCAAATGAGATTACAATTATCATGATGTGCGGTTTGCAGGGTGCTGGTAAAACCACTACCACCGCTAAGATTGCTGGTAAACTCAAGAAAAAAGGCAGGAAGCCCTTGTTGGTAGCCTGTGATGTTTATCGTCCGGCAGCAGCAGAACAGTTGCAGATTAATGGACAGAAACAGGAAGTGGATGTCTTTTCTATGGGGACGAACCACAAGCCGGTGGACATAGCTAAGGCAGCGATGGAACACGCAGCTAGTCATGGGGAAAATGTAGTGATTCTGGATACGGCAGGTCGTTTGCATGTAGATGAAGACATGATGGCAGAGCTGCAGGAGATCCGGGAACAGTTGGAGATCGACCAGACCATATTGGTGGTGGATTCCATGACAGGTCAGGATGCAGTCAATGTGGCTTCTACTTTCCATGAAAAGATTGGGATTGATGGCGTGATTTTGACCAAGTTGGATGGTGATACCCGAGGTGGTGCTGCCCTTTCCATTAAATCCGTAACCGGTTGCCCGATTTTGTATGTGGGTATGGGAGAGAAACTGTCGGATTTAGAACAATTTTATCCGGATCGTATGGCGTCCCGTATTTTGGGCATGGGCGATGTGTTGACGCTGATTGAAAAGGCGGAAGCAGAGATTGATCAGGATAAAGCCAAAGAGATGGAGCAAAAGTTCCGCAAGGCGGAGTTTGACTTCAATGATTTCCTGGAGCAGATGGAGCAGATGAAAAAGATGGGTGGTATCCAGAGCATTCTAAGTATGATGCCGGGGATGGGACTGCCTGCAGATCTGGACATTGATGATAGTATGTTTCGGGGGATTGAGGCAATTATTCATTCCATGACATTGGAGGAACGAGGAAATCCTTCTGTGATTAATCCTTCCAGAAAGCGTCGTATTGCCAAGGGGGCTGGAGTGGACATTGCTGAGGTGAATAAGCTGATGAAACAGTATGAGCAGTCCAAGAAAATGATGAAGCAGATGTCTGGTATGCTGGGCGGTAAAGGAAAACGCCGTGGCAGATTCGGTGGCATGCCAAAGCTGCCTTTTGGATTTTAAGTTGGGTTCAGATGCACTTTTTATCAGATGCATTTGATATATAGAATAGTACACGAAGGAGGTGAAACGTTGTGGCAGTAAAGATCAGATTAAGAAGAATGGGTAAGAAGAAAGCGCCTTTCTATAGAGTCGTAGTAGCTGAGTCCAGAGCTCCTAGAGATGGTAGATTCATCGAGGAGATTGGTACTTACGATCCAAACCAGGATCCAAGTGTCTTTAAGTTTGATGAGGAAGCAGCTAAGAAGTGGTTAGCAAATGGTGCTAAGCCAACGGAAACAGTGGGCAAGCTTTTGAAGCAGGCAGGAATCATGGAATAATTCCCGGACTGATGGCAAATCGGAGCAGGATTGCTTCGGTTATTGCCAGACTGGCGGGCAGGGAGGTGCCGTGATGAAAGATTTAGTAGAAGTTCTTGCTCGTGCTCTGGTTGACAATCCGGAGGAGGTCAGCGTGACAGAGACAGAACGAGAAGGCGAGATCATTTTGGAGTTAAAGGTAGCTCCAGATGATATGGGTAAAGTGATTGGCAAACAGGGACGGATCGCCAAGGCAATCCGTGCGATGGTAAAAGCTGCTGCATCCAAGACAAACAAAAAGGTTGTAGTAGAGATTGGTCAATAGAACTGCCTGGTGCAACGAATGTAGTATTTGTTGTACGAGCCTGTATGAGACAACAGATACGCCTGTACCGTATGGTATGGGCGTTTTTGCAGTGCAACATGCTGGCGTTGCGCTCTTTACAGTATAGAAAGGTATAGATATGGAAGATAAGTTTCGGGTAGGTGTGATTACCAATACACATGGATTGCGGGGGGAGGTCAAAGTGTTTCCTACCACTGAAGATCCAGAACGGTTTCGGGATTTGAAAGAGGTTTTGCTGGATACCGGTAAGGACTGGCTGGAGTTAGAGGTATCCTCGGTACGATTTTTTAAAAATTTAGTGATAATGAAATTTAAGGAATTTGATTCCATTAATGAGATAGAACCATATAAAGGAAAGGATCTGTATGTAAGCCGGGAAAATGCGATTCCTTTAGAGGAGGGAGAGTATTATCTGGCAGACATTATAGGCGCCACTGTGGTTACAGAGGATGGTGCTGTTTTTGGCGAATTAAAGGATGTGTTGGAAACAGGTGCCAATCTGGTATATGTTGTTCTACATGAGGGAAAAGAAGTATTATTGCCGGTTATTCCGGATTGTGTCAAAAATGTTGACGTAGAGCAGGGGAAAGTGACCGTCCATATTATGAAAGGATTGTTGGATTAGAACTATGAATTTTTATGTAATGACGCTGTTTCCGGAAATGATACAGCAGGCGATGGCAGCAAGTATTACTGGCAGGGCGATACAGGCTGGTTATCTCCATTTGGAGGCAGTCAATATTCGTGATTTTGCGGATAATAAGCACAATCGGGTGGACGATTATCCCTATGGAGGCGGCGCAGGCATGGTGATGCAGGCAGAGCCGGTATTCCGCTGCTATCAGGATATTGTCAGCCGGATTGCCAGCGCACCCAGAGTAATTTATCTGACACCCCAGGGATCGGTGTTTTCTCAGAAGATGGCAGAAGAATATGCAAAAGAAGAGAATCTCATTTTTTTGTGTGGGCATTATGAGGGAATTGATGAGCGGGTATTGGAAGAAGTGGTTACGGATTATGTGTCCA
>CAMWKN010000060.1 GCA_947174825.1 uncultured Clostridium sp. | reverse complement strand
TCCCAATCCTGTGACAGAACAGGAAATGAGTCTGAGGTATACCAGGTCCCACAGACGGGCAGGAAAGGGCTGAAACATTAGTTCAGTTTACCAAGGTACTCTATTTTGTTTACTTGTTTGGATTTATAAGATGGTCTTTATGGGCACGATGTCAGCATGGTATTACCATCTCACTTCAAAAGTTTCCCTTTCACGTAAGTGAAACCATTGAAGGCCATTCTACCTAAGATAGGTGGTTTCTTTCAGTGCCAATTTAAAATTATTTTCCTAAGTATATATGTATTGAAACCGGGGAAGAAAAGAAAAGGGAAGGGAGTAGAGCGCCATACAAACCAGAAATCCATTACAATGGACTTTGCAAATACTGTAGGTAATTAAAGACTTTTAAAGGCAGCTATGGTATTATTTACTTGACAGTAGAACTCTTATCAGCTATTATGTAAATACACATTGAGCACATTTTAAAAGTGCATGCTATTTACTATTCATAATTGTTGTTAATATGTATTTCATTTAACCCTAAGGAGCCATTTCAGTCTCTTGTGTGAATTTACATTTATGAATGTTTTTATAAAATGAGAAAAGAACTAGAAGTTGAACCAGTAAATTTTTATTATGACTATTCTCAAATCAAAGAAAAAAAAATTATATTTTCCTTTGATGATACAAAGGGCATGGTGCTAGTAGCGTGCAATATGAGTGGTTAAGGAGGCTATATACCGTGCAATTTGAATATAAAGATGGTTGCAACAAAGATTTTATAGAATTGTGCCATAAATTAGATGATTTTCTAAATGAACTTGTTGGAGGAGAAGAAAATAGCATAGGATATGTTCAATACAACAAATTGGATGATATACATGATGTTATTGTAGTGTATGACAATAATATTCCTGTTGCCTGTGCTAGTTTCAAGAAATTTAATGATGAATGTGCGGAAGTAAAGAGAGTGTTTGTGAAAGAAGAATATCGTGGAATGGGTATATCAAAGGAACTAATGGAAATGCTCGAAAAGCAGGCGAAGGAAAGGGGATTTCGGTATTTTATACTGGAGTCGGGGGAACTGCTTGTATCAGCGATGGCATTATACAGAAAAATTGGTTATAGAGTTATTCCCAATTATGGACAATATGTTGATATGGACGAATCAATTTGTATGAAAAAGAAACTTTAGTTTTTTGTTTTGGAGGATATAGCATGATCATAATAAAAGCAGAAAAAGGAGACTTATCAGAAATACTTGACTTGCAGTATCTTGCTTATCAAAGCGAGGCGAGGCTTTTTGATAACGAAGATATTCCACCACTAAAACAAACTTTGGCTGATGTAGAGGACGAATATCAAAGAGGTATTATTTTGAAAGCATTAGATGAAAACAATGTTATTATAGGATCGGTTAGGGCATTTTGCAATAATGGAACTGTTTATATTGGAAAATTGATGGTTCATCCATCAAAACAAGGACAAGGGATAGGGACACAACTTTTGCTTGAAATGGAAAAGCAATATCCAAAACAAAGATACGAGTTGTTTACCAGTACCAGAAGTGAAAAGAATATAGCATTGTATAAGAAACTTGGTTATAAAATTTTTGACGAGGAACAGGTTACAGAAGAATTGAGATTTGTGTATATGGAGAAAGTATAAAATTGTGAGTAAAATATAGGGTGTGTATATGGAATGCTGAGATTTATAACCGTTATGGCAAGGAGTGGGAAACGGATAATGGAGAAACTACAGAACAGAATAAATTTGAATTTGATAGAGGAGAAAATACATGTCAGAATTAACAGAAATGATGAATATTGGGAAAGAAATGGCAAAAAAATTGACAACAATTGGGATTGATTCATCGGAGAAATTGATCCAGATAGGGAGCAAACAGGCATTTTTGCAGTTGAAACAGGAATATCCCAATGTTTGTCTGGTACATTTGTATACTTTAGAAGGTGCGATTTGTAATACCGAGTTTAATTGTCTTTCCGAAGAAAAGAAAAAAGAATTAAAAGAGTTTAGTGATTTTCTAAAATAGTATTTTGGATAACTTTCAGAATCAATGGTTTTGCGAACTTTATACAGTATGGAATGGAGATGTTGAACTTGGAAATTCGTTACATCACAAAATCAGACGACAGGCATGCTATTAGTAAAGTTTATGAGGAAAGCTGGAAATATGCGTATAAAGGTATAATACCGCAGGATTATCTTGATAGCATTCCGAAGGGGCAGTGGGCATCGCATATAGAACAGGCAGATAGAAAGAATCTGGTAATGGTTCAGGATGAGATGATTATTGGAACATCTGGTTTTAGCAAATCAAGAATGGCAGAAATGAATGGTTTTGGTGAAATTATTTCCCTTTATTTTTTGCCAGAATATATGGGAAAGGGGTATGGCAGATTGCTATTGCAGGCAGCTGTCAATGAATTGAAGAAAATGGGATTTGACAAAGTGTTTTTATGGGTGTTGGAGGAAAATCAGAATGCACGTTATTTTTATGAGAAGTGTGGCTTTGTGCAGACGGAGCGTTGTTTGTTCAGTGATATTGGCGGGAAGAAATTGAAAGAAGTACAGTATTGTTATCAAAATATATGATACTTATGTTACAACGGAAGGAAGAAACGGTATGAAACAAAATTCTACACCCTTTGATGTGGCGGAATATGATAAACAGATAAAAAGAACATTACCATTTTATGAGGAAATGATTCAGCAGATTGTTGATATTGTAAGGTTGTTGGATTTGCAATCACTTCGGTGGCTTGATGTGGGATGTGGAACAGGGAAAATGGCAAGGACGGCATTGGATAATTTTGATATACAGAAAATGGTGTGCATTGATGTGGAGGAGTCAATGCTTGAGTGGGCAGAAAAACTTTGTAATCATGAGAAAGTGGAATTTCTGCAATGTGATGTCAGAGAACTGCCGTATCAAGAGATGTTCAATATCTTGACTGCAATACAGGTAAATCATTATTTTAAGAAAGATGAGCGTATAGCAGCCATAAAAAATTGTTATGATGCTTTAGAAGAAAACGGAATATATATTTCTTTTGAAAATTTTGCACCGGACAGTGAGGAGTGTACAAGATTATATTTAGAGCGTTGGAAAGATTTTCAGATTGCAAATGGGAAAACTAAGGAAGAGGCGGAGTTGCATATTAAACGTTATGGACAGAGTTATTTTCCTATATCGATTTCAGAATCTATCGAACTTTTGAAAGACTGTGGTTTTCGAGTGGTGGAGATTTTGTGGGTGTCTTATATGCAGGTAGGGATATTGGCAAGGAAATAAATGCTGTATATAACATGGTAGAAACTGACTATAATGGGAGAATGAAAATGCCAGAAACCTTTTCAAATTGGGGATTCGTGTGCCGGAGACATTTGAGATAGTGAGTCGTGATGGGCGGTATGGGGTTATTTATGAAAAGATTGATGGAGTTCCAATGTGGGAGTATATAGACAATAAGAATATATTTGAGGCATTTATTGAAGAGCATAAGAAATTACTGGATATTTCAACTGACGTACTAATCTCATACAAAGCTTTTTTGATTGCGATGATAAGTGGAGGGAACAATAGGGAAATATCAGGAGATATTATAAAGGAGATTTTAGAATTGCCAGATGGCAATTTTGTTTTGCATGGAGACTATCATCCGGGTAATGTAATGATAACCGCAGAGGGGAAGTTTGTAATCATTGATTTACTGAATGTCTGCTGTGGATCAAAGGAATATGACGTAGCAAGAACATTTTTCCTATTGGGGAATGAAAAATGGCAGGATAAATATTTGAAGGGGATGGAGTATTGCAAAGGAGGTTATACGTAAAGGGCAGAAATGAAAAATAGAAAAATCGTTGGAACGATAAGGAATGTGGGGCATGGAGCTTGTCATGCTCTATTTTTTTGTGGCAAATGAAATTGGGAAGTGGTATAATCTATCGTAAATAAAAGCAGTTTGTTGAAGCATTCAGACCATCTTACATCATAAATTATTTAGGATGAGTATAGCCAATGAGATAGGAGAAGGAAAATGGCAAAGGACATATTAAAGTTTCTATTCCCAGAATATCAGATAAAAGCATGTGTTGATGAGCGTGGCTTCATTGCCAAATCCCAATCTGAAAAAAAAATTGCACAACAGACATCTCAGGTATATGCGCAGGGAGCAGTCCAGCAACAGGCAGCCCCAGCTTACTCGCAACCAATGCAGGGGGTGGCATCAGCCCCAGCAGCTTCGCAGACTGCTAAAACTAGCCAGAATACATATACGCCGACAAAGGAAGATGTCAAATCTGTATCAAAAGCAGGCGATGCTTTCGAGGGACTTGCAGATGTCCTTAAGAAGTATTGGGTAGGATCTGAAAAAGACCGAGATGCCATATGTAAGGCGTATCAAAGACCATTTGTCCGAGGGTTTGATAATAAAAAGCCTAAGAATGCGATTTTGCTTATTGGTTCTGAGAGCAGGGGACGGGTGTATGCTATTCGATGTATCAGTGAGCTGCTAAGACAGAAAAAAGTGTTCCGATATGCAGAAGTAGCTATGATGGATTTCGAGGATTATGCTTCAGATTCATCAAATGCTCTTTTCTTGAGCGATTTATACAAGGTTCTCAATATAAATACAGAAACTGCGGTTTTTGAGAATATTGACAAAGCATCATTAACTCAGATGGATATCATTTATCAGCTTTTGACAGAGGGAACATATAAACTATCAAAACGATATATGATCAACAACGGAAGCCTTGTTGAGGCAACTGGTGTTTTGAACACGGAGTTGATTTCCGAAATAGATACTAACGGAAAATTTTTTGTATTTACAACTACAATGCCACAGGCCGAAGCGATATCTTTCTTGGGAAATAAGATTGTTAAAGAACTTGGTGATATTATCACGCTTGATCCGATTGCGGATAAACAGGTCAGAGACCTGGTAGTTACATTATGTGTAAATCTGGAACGGAAGTGCAGAGATAATCTCCATATTAACATAGAAATCGATGAGCAGATTCTCAGTGAAATCGGCAAGCATTATCAATCAGATCAAGGCGTTAAGGGGGTTGAAGAATATATTGAAGATAATCTGTACGACACGCTTTCTGAAATGAAATTACAGGAACTTCTGTGGGATGATGAGAGCGTAAAGCTAACATATGAAGATGGATATTGTGTTGAACGGAAAGGTGGAGAAAAGATTCAAACTTCACAATTCCTAAAGAACTACAGTGCAGCCGAGCTGGAAGAGGCACGAAAGGAATTGGATCAGGTTATAGGACTGGAAAAGGTTAAAAAGTATGTCCTTGATCTCGAAACAAACTACAAAGTGCAACAGATGCGTGAAGGAAAAGGATTGAAGAAATCAGATGTTTCCATGCATATGATTTTTGTTGGAAATCCGGGAACCGGAAAAACGACTATAGCACGTATTGTTGCTAAATACCTTAAGGCAATAGGCGTATTATCTTCGGGACATTTGTGCGAAGTGACAAGAGCAGATTTAGTGGGACAATATGCTGGACACACGGCAGTTAAAACGACGGATGTAATAAAAAGTGCTTTAGGCGGTGTACTCTTTATTGATGAGGCATATTCTCTTAGCAGAGACATGAATGATACCTTTGGTTTGGAAGCTATAGATGCTCTCGTAAAGGGGATGGAGGATCACAGAGATGATCTGGTTGTAATCCTTGCCGGGTATGAAGATGAAATGCAGGAATTTCTGAAAGTAAATTCTGGGTTGAAGTCAAGATTCCCTAATGTAGTACATTTCGAAGACTACTCTATAGATGAAATGTATGAAATTGCCAAGATAACTGCAAAATCCAAAGGATATCGATTATCGGATGCATGTGAAGAGGGTATGCTTCATGTATTTGAGAAGCATCAGATAAAAGGCAAGAATGATGGAGGTAATGGACGTCTCGTAAGGAATCTCATAGAATCTGCCATACTAAATCAATCACAGAGGATTGTTCAGAATCCAGAGGATGATATGGAACTTCTTATCCCATCAGATTTTGGATTTGATAAGATTGTTGCATTCGATTTGGAGAAAAGCCTGTCTGAAGTGATAGGAATGGAGGAAGTTAAGAAATTTATTCGAACTCAGTACACTATGCTTCAGGCAAATAAAAAAAGAAAAAAGGCAAATATTGATGTTGATACCACTCAGTCTCTTAATATGATATTTGCAGGCAATCCTGGAACGGGAAAAACAACTATGGCGAGGATTGTAGCAGATATGTTGTATTCTATGGATTTACTTAAGTCCGGACAGTTAATTGAAACGGACAAAGGTGGATTGGTGGCACAGTATGTAGGACAGACTGCACAAAAGACGGAGGAAGTATTCAAATCTGCTCTTGGTGGAGTTCTATTTATTGATGAAGCGTATGCTATTACAAATGATGGTAGTAGTTTTGGGCAGGAGTGCATTGATACTCTTGTAAAGCTGATAGAAGATTTTAGAGGCGAGATAGTAGTCATCCTTGCGGGATACAGCAAGGAGATGAAGGATTTTATGAAAGCCAATTCCGGACTTGAGTCGAGGTTTCCTCTTTTTATAGAATTTTCCGATTATTCAGCGGATGAGTTATATCAGATCGGTTTAAGGATGATTGTCTCCCGAGGATTTCGTCTTGAGGATGAGGGCAAAAAAGCCTTTAGAAATGAGATTGCGGATCAGAAACAATATGCATCGGAAAATGCTGGAAATGGTCGCATGGTACGTAATATAATAGATGAGATTGTTCGCAAGCAGTCCGTGCGAGTAGTTGAAGAGGATGTTAATCAAGATGAAACTAATCTGATTTTGCCACAGGACATCAAAGGGGAGGACAAACTTAAGAACTATGATCTTGAAAATGAATTGGCAAAGATTATAGGGCTAGAAAAGGTTAAGGATTTTGTCCGTACACAATATAAGATGTGTCTTGCAATTGAGAAGAGACGTAAGGCAGACTTAAATGTTGACACGTCACAAGCTCTTAATATGATATTTGCCGGTAATCCTGGCACAGGAAAAACTACTATTGCTCGAGTAGTTGCAGATATGTTCAAATCAATGGGGATTCTGAAAAAGGGACAGCTTGTGGAAACGGATAAGGCTGGCTTGATTGCGGAGTATGTAGGGCAAACTGCTAAGAAGACGGAGGATGTGTTTAAGTCTGCTATTGGTGGTATCCTTTTCATTGATGAGGCATATGCGTTAACAAATGATGGCAGCAGTTTTGGACAGGAGTGCATTGATACCCTTGTTAAACTCATTGAAGATCATAAGGGCGAAATTATAGTGATTCTGGCTGGGTATAGTAAGGAAATGAGTGATTTTCTGAAAGCAAACTCTGGACTTGAATCCAGATTTCCTTTGAGAATAGACTTCCCGGATTACTCTGCTACTGAAATGTTTGAAATTGGAAAACAAATGATTTCCGTTCGCGGTTTTATTATGGAAAATGATGCAGAGAAGATATTTGAAGAAGAGATAGTCAGATTAAAGAGACATGCGACAGCCTCTTCTGGAAATGGGAGAATGGTCAGAAACTTTATTGAGGATATTATTCGCAGGCAGAGTTCTAGAATTGTAGAAGAAGATGTTTTGAGTGAGGATTTGACAACAATCCTATCTGCAGATGTGTGTC
>CAMWKN010000059.1 GCA_947174825.1 uncultured Clostridium sp. | reverse complement strand
GATGAAACGAGGTATTATTTTTATCGAATAGGAAATTCCTCCTATTCGATAAAAAGCCCTCCGTGTGGATCGCACGCAAATGAACTCTGTGTTCTTATATAGGAAAGTCTCGTCTGGAATTGTTATGTGAATTTGATAGAATTACACTTTGTTCCAGTGGCTGGGAGCGACCCCGGTTTTTTTCTTGAATACTCTGGAAAAATAATAGGTATTGCAAAATCCGAGAGTTTCTGCAATTTGTGATATAGAAAAGGCATGTGTCTGCAACAATTTTTTTGCTTCTGTAATGCGATAGTCTTCCAGGTATTGGAAAATGGTCATTCCAAAATCTGCCTTAAAAATGCGGTTCATATAATCAAAATTATGATGAAATGCCTTTTCAAGGTCATGGCTTCGGATCGTTTTCTGCATGTTTTGCCGAAGATAATCAGATAGATCGCTGGAAGAAAGTTTTCGCATAAGATGTGCAGTATTCTGATTTGTATTCGCTGAAACGAGAGTAGCATTGGTTTGTGATTCCAGTAATTTAATAAGATATAGGTTAAACAGGCTTTGCATTTTTGAATTTCGGTATGGAGAAGTGGAATGATAAACGTTTTTCAATTCTTCATATAATTGTACAATATTTTGAAAAAGTTCTGGAGAAAAAGTCATTATTTTATTCATAAGAATTTGTTTCATTAATTTGTGATGATCGTCCTGATCCCATCTTGTGGAATTATTTTCCAGTGATACATGAATAAAGGAATATTCAACCAGAGAATTGACACTGATGCCATAATGCGGCAAATATGGTTCCAGAAGCAGAATGTTTCCCGGATAGAGCGGATAAGTAACATCATTTTCGACAAGTATCATATGTCCGTCTCGGATCATATACAAAATGTATTCATTTGGAATGCGATGAAAATGCTTGTTGGGTGCTGGAATTCTCACATCTCCCAGTAAAGTAATTAATTCTGAGTTCATTTTCTTTCCTCCCATACAGTATAGATAGTATTACAAAAAAGTCGCTATTAGATATCAGGTGGTAGTGGATGGATATTTACAACTCTGGTTTATGGTTATATGATGGAACATATAGCACGTGGTCTTGTGGATGTTTCGTAAGCATAGCTGTTCCGTCTGCTTAATGTGTTCAAATAAGTATAATTGCCCGGTTTGTTTGCTCGGTTTGTTTATCATTATATCACATGTTTTACATTATGGCATTGGTATTTGCAGAACATAGGAGAAATAGCACAAGCATTAAAAAGGAGGTAAATATGAGTAGGAATACGACAAAAAGATTGATAAAACACAGAGGGATTTTGTTGTTGGTAATTGTGTGTTGCGTTTTTTCATGCTTTGCAGGAGCCAGAGCTGCAACGAAAAAACCAAAGCTCAGCAAAAAAAATGTAACATTGAAAGTAGGAAAGTCTGTTAAAATTAAGGTTCTTCATGTAAGTAAGAAAAGAAAAATAAAATGGTCAGTAAAAAACAAGAAAATTGCCACAGTAAAGAATGGAAAAATAACTGCAAAGAAAAAAGGAAAAACGAAAGTATATGCTGTAGTGGATAAGAAAAAACTGGTATGTAATGTCAATGTGAAATCAGCAGGATAAAAGAAAACATCACCAGCTCCTGCTACTACCAGTCAAGTAACATCGGCGCCTCAGAGCACGATTTTGCCTACTGTAGAACCTACGGCTACACCGACACCGGATTCCGGCGAATATGAAGAAGGTATGACCAGCGGTTCCGAAGAGGATTTTAATAAATATTTTGCGAAAGACAGCAAGAATTATACAAAGCGGCAGGAAGGTGTTGCGGCAGGAGAAATGACAGAGTTTACTTACGAATCCTCCGTGGTAGGTGCTTCCAGAGAGGCTTATGTATATACTCCGGCAGGTTATAGCCAGGAGACAAAGTATCCGGTGGTATATATGTTACATGGCATTGGATGTGACGGAAGCCAATGGGTAAGTATGAATATTGCCAATGTTCTGGATAATATGATTGCCAGACAGGAAATCAAACCTGTTGTTGCTGTTTTTCCTGGTATTATTCCTAAGGATGGTATCAATAAGGTAACGCTCAGTCAGGAAAATATTCATGCTTTTAATATTTTTATTGATGAATTCACACAGGATCTGGAACCGTATATTTTGGAAAATTACTCTGTTTCGGAGGATAGAAAGGATACTGGTGTATGTGGACTATCCATGGGTGGAATGGAGGCATTGGAATTGGGATTTTCTTTGCAGAATCGTTTTAACTATATCGGTTCGTTTTCTGCGGCACCTAGCCTGAATACATCCGTACTTAAATATACAGATGAAAATACAATCCCAGAATTTGTGCTTTTGTGTAATGGAACAAATGATACTACGGTAGGAGATAATCCTCTTAATTACCATAATGAATTAACCCGTAATAATGTAAAACACATATGGTATCAATATCCGGGTCAGGGACATTCTACACCGGTATGGATTAATGGTGCAATTAATTTTCTGCTAGGGAGTTATGGAGGATAGAGGGTAACATTTTATGGGAACCCGTTTTACGATATTGAAAAGGGGTACAGTGATATTTCTGCAAAAATTTTTTGGAGAAATAGCTTAGGTGGTTGTATCCGCAGGACAGTGCAATATCCGTGATGCTATAGGATGTGTTACATAGCAGGTTACAACTGATTTCCATGCGATAGGCATTTAGAAATGCCATCGGAGATTGTTGCAAATACTGCTGGAAAATTCGACAGCATTTACTACGGCTAATATGTCCTGCGGCTGCAATGTCTTCTAATTTTATATCATCAGAATAATGGTCGTAAATATAGGCGACCATTTTCTTTTGCAGATGAATATCTGGATCTTCTTGACTGTTATGATGATAGAGGGAAGTGTCGCTGTTGTGATAAATATAGTGCCACAGACAATGGAGCAGACCTACTAGTAAACAATCTATAGAATCGGGGGTCTGCTTGCGTAAAGCATAAATTTGGGATAAGATGTCTGTTACTTGCGGGGTGTCTGGGTGGTTCTGGTCAAACAGCCAGTGCGTGATTCCCGTAGATTGAACAATCGGCTGGATATTTTTTTGGTAGTTATAGATATTAGATTTTAATAATTCCGGATCAAATAAAATAACAGCAAATTTACATTCCTGCTTGTTGTGGGAATATCCAAAGTGTAGCTGATGGGAATTAACAATAATACTATCTCCAGCTTTTAATAAAATTTCTGCTCCATTGATATCATAGTACATTTCTCCTTCAAAAATATGGATGCATTCCAGGTCGGTATGCCAATGGCAAAGTGCACGCATATCCGTAAATTGAGAGAGTAAGCGCTCCTGTATTGCGTAAGGGATGTTGGGAGAATCGTGTTGGGCAACCTCCATGGCATCCTGCATAATTTCTATATTAATCATAGTTCTCACCAAATCCTTTCTAAGAATAGTATAACATAAAAATACGATTGTTACAATTTTAGAACCAAAAATGATAGAGAAGAAAAAGAAGAAAAGCTATAATATATCTACTTGAATTCCATGAATGATCAGGACGCTTGTGGATGAAACGATGATGCATCATAGTGTCCTGGTCATAATAAAATGAAGGAGGAAAATGGGGATGAAGAGAAAAATATTTAAATCAATGTGTTCTTTTGTACTTCTGTTTGCATTGATTATTACATCATGCGGATTGTCCGGGGTGGCATCGGCAGAAGAGAACGAACAGGCGCCAGTATCCAATGCAAATACTAATTTGACAGAAGAGCATCTGTCTGCCAATGGTATTACAACCAGAGATAATGGTATTATGCGGAAAGATCTGAGTAATCTGGACTTGATGGATGAAATGGGATTAGGTTGGAATATGGGTAATCAGATGGAACAGTCTAACTGGCAGGGCAACATGGAGTCTGTGGAAGCATGTGAGACCAGTGCCGGAAATGCAGCAGCGACACAGTTGACATTTGATGGCTTAAAGAGTTATGGAGTAAATACAGTACGTGTGCCGGTAGCATGGTCAAACTTTATGTCAGATGATGGAAACTATACCATTAGCGAAACGTTATTTGATCGTGTGGAGGAGATTATCAACTATGCATTGAACGATGAAATGTACGTCATCATTAATGTCCACTGGGATGGTGGATGGTGGGGAAGATTTGGTGCAGAGGAATTTGATGCAGAGGAAACCCCGATCCGTGATGAGGCGTGGAAAAAGTATAGAGCAATCTGGACACAGATATCAGAGAGATACAAGGAATATTCTGATCATTTGATTTTTGAGGGTGCTAATGAAGAGTTAAGTGGTCGTCTCAATGATAATTATGAAGATCCGAATACGGCACAGCAGAATCAGACTGGTAAGTTGGGAAAAGCAACGGATGAAAAGACTGCAGATGGCAAAACCAGAATTAATGCCGATGAAATCTATGAGATGGTTAATCAGATTAATCAGGAGTTTGTCAATATTGTACGTGAATCAGGTGGTAATAATGCATACAGACATTTGTTGATTCCTGGTACCGGTAATGAATCCTGTGTCATTGATGGCAATGAGAATGAAGTTTATATCCAGGATGGAACCATTGATGAGCGTTTCCATATGCCAGATGATCCGGCAGAAGAAGAGACCGGAGTAAAGAAGATGAGTATATCCGTACATTATTATGATCCTACGGACTATGGTTTATCAGCTACGGCAACGACATCATGGGGATATCGTGATAAATGGGGTGTCGATTATGTTGATGCCAATGGTGTAGAGTATAAGGGGCAGGATGATTATGACTTTATGAGCAATCAGCTCGAGAAGATGAAGAAGTTTACCGACCAGGGCTATGGAGTTATCCTGGGAGAGTGCGGTGTAGTAAAAGGATACAAAGACAATATCATTGACTTTATGACAGAATTATTTACACAGTCAAAGAAGCGTCATATGGTACCAGTATGGTGGGATGAGGGACATTACTATAATCGTGGTGATGGATATTTCTCCTATGATGATGTGGGGCATGTATATGCAGAGATGACCAATTCTACACCAGTGATTCCGGATGATGCAGATCTGATGTATACTGGTATTAAGGAAGTTCCATCAGAAAGCAATAAAACACCGAAAGTTATTGCTACCTGGGAGGGCGAATTTATGCGCCATACCGATGGAGATACCGCTGCCATTATGGAAGTAGAACGTGAAGGGGACTGGGATCCTAGCAATAACGGTATTGGAAAGACGACTTTATTGAAGGATTCTGCAGGTAATGTAACTACTGGTGTGGATGCCATGGCTATGTATGACAGTGTATTTAGTTCATGGAAGACATCAGGAACGAATCTGCCATTCGGATGGACCAATAGCAGTACCGGTGCAAATGGTGAGCCAGTCGATAAGATGATTGCAGAGATTGATAAGGAATATTGGAATATACATTTCAAAGTTGATTGGAGCAAGATTGAAAAGCCATGTGTACGAGTATATCCGGCAAATAATGAGACAAGTATGAACGCAGATTTGCAATTGGGCTATATTGATGAATGGACAGCAGCAGATCTGGATGTTACCGCTCTGGGCAAAGACGCAGTAGATAATGACAAAAAAATTGACGTGGATTCTCTGACAAAAGAGGAGTATGATGCACTTGTTCAGGAGAAGGGTGAGAAAAAGCTTCAATCAAACCTCAAGAAAGGTGCTGCAGTAGGAAAATGCAAGGGAAAATTTTACAATGATGTGGACTATAGCCCTGGAGTTGGTCTGCAATGGGTAGGAAAATATGTTACTTTGGATAAAGAGTCTCTAAAGAAATATCCTTATCTGTGGGTAACGACCAATACCTATACAGGAGCATCCTATGTGAAAATAGAAATCTGTGATGCTGCATATAATGCAGGTGATCCAGATAAGAAAGAGCCACAAGCTACTACAAAGCCACAAACTACTACAAAGCCAACTGTTACAAAGAAGCCAACTGTTACTACACTGAAAAAACCGGTTATCAGTAAGCTGACATCTAAAAAGCGTACACTTACTGTAAAGTTTGCCAAGGTTAAATCTGCTAAGAAATATAAGATTCAGGTGTCAACGGATAAGAAATTCAAGAAGTCCGTTAAGACGAAAACGGTGTCTTCTGTCAAGAAAGTTACTTTCAAAAAACTGAAGTCTGGTAAGAAATATTATGTACGTGTTCGTGCAGTTTCTGGTAAGACGCAAAGCAAATGGAGTAAAACTAAGAGTAAAAAGGTAAAATAATGCATAGATTTTAGGTATAATATTTGTACCCCATAATATACGCTTTCGGTGGTTTCATGCCACGAGAATGTTACCACCGAAGCTATTGTTTCTTTTGCATAGAGGGAGCTCCCAGCAGTCATATTGTTGGGAGCTCCCAATTTTTATCGAATAGGAAATTCCTCCTATTCGATAAAAAACACTCCGTGTGGGCACTGAACATCCAGTGGATGTTCGTTTAGTGCGGACCGAAGTGGAACGAAGATACGCACGCAAATGCAGATGTATCATGTCGCTGGTGCGACGCATTTGCGATGCAGAGTTTCGCAAAGCAAAACTCTTTGTTATAATTTATAGGAAGTTTTTTATAGAAAATTTTCAAATATAAAACAATGGGTAACTGTTTTGAAATGTTAAAACGAATTTCGTTAGTGTGATATTTGGTATATGTAAGCTCGTCCCTCTGTACGAATATGCTTAATGACACCAACGTGTTTCAAAACCTGAATAGCGGTCTGTGCATATCGTGGTGCCAGCTTAGAGTGTTTCGCAAAATCCCGGACAGAAAATTCATCAGGAAGCCCTTCCGGAATCATGCAGCTATATTCCTGTGTGCTACCAATGAAAAATTCATCCACCAATGCTTTGGGAATACGGTCATATCGGGTAGAACCTTTCTTGCGGTCCTTGCTCCATCCATTGAGGAGACGGTATTCCTCCACATCAATCAATGGCAGGCATAGTTGCAGATTTGGATGATTGAGGTAGGGCTTGATTTTGTATAACTCATAAAATGCGTCGTATTGAGAGCCTGTTTTGGGGGATTTTCGTTTTTGACTGATTTCTCCTGTTGACTCATCAATCCAATAGAGCCATTTAGTATGAATTAAAGGATAGACAATGGTTACAGGGTATTGATCCAGAAAAAAGTCCAGTTTCCGGCGCATGGCATTCATGTTACGGGTTTGGATTTCTATGATTTCTCCATCCCGTAAAATATCTGCTACAAAATTTCCGATCGGTATTTCCTGATGTGCCGGATCTGGTTCATAAAAATTCTTTAAGACAGCATGGACGGTTTTTTCGGAAAGAGTACCGATTCCATTTCGAATTCTTTCTTTATTAATAATCTGATCGCATGCCTGGGCAAATATATTCTGATCAAAATCCGTAACCGACATAATTTTCAACAACCCTTCACTGAAACTGTTTTTTCTGTTAGTGCAGCGAATAACTAACTGATGCTACGAATTGCTACATTGCTACGCAATTTTCGCAATTCTACAAAGTTTACGCTCCGCTTCGGTCCATGCTTAACAAACGTCCACCAGACGTTTAGCACCCTCCATTCCCGCATATTTGTAAGCAAATCTGCTTCATGTTGGTGTTTGGCGGGTCAAGCTAGTAGATAGCAAATTGCGTGTAAACACGCATTGCT